>WRCR01000478.1 GCA_009783865.1 Planctomycetaceae bacterium
CGCACCATAGTTCACCAACATATCCTTATTCTTCAATAAATACCGTATCAACCCCTGAACCCGCTCCGGCACTTTCGACCGCCCCCGCAACTCCCATAAAATCCAAACCGCCTCCGCTGCTCCCGCTCCTTTCTATCTTTACCAATCTGCCTAAAATTAACACCACCTCACGGACACAAGGCAATTTTGTGGGGATTTTTTAATTCGGTTTTGAGCAGCAAAAAGTCAATTCCGTAGGAATGCCTCTCTCGGTAGGTTGGGAAGCATTCCTACGGAATGCAGTTTCTTCGCTACTTTATAAATCCCCACCAAATTTTATACACCCTTATATCTATACCTTCTTACGAATAATAATCCGCCGATAGGGTGTTCTGCCGTTTAAGATATGCCATTGCGCCCCGAATTTTTCCGGGTCGTGATGGTCTAGTCCGAGTATCTCGAACTGGTTCGGATTATACTTATCAAGGAACGTTATCGGTACACCCATTGCGCCGTCATAATCGACAGGAATGTCAGATACTTTTGATACCTCAATGGCATCGTAGTTGTCATACACCGGATATTCTTCCGGCGTATAGAATTTATAAGGCGTTAATTCTTCATGACGGCTGGAAACATCTAAATTAGTGTACCAGCCGATATTGCCGAAATGCTTCATCGTTCCGTCCGGCTGCCGAAACTCCTTGATTCGGCTGTATCCGCACCATATCTTGTTCTCTTTGATTAGTTTGAAACATTCCTTATAAGTGCGGCAGTTATCATTTCCGACAATCAGAAACTGCTTTCCGTATTCTATCAGTTGCGCAACATATTCCCTAAAGAGTGAAAACGGCGGATTTGTCACCACAACGTCAACTTGCTTTAACAATTCGATACATTCGTCCGAGCGGAAATCGCCGTTGCCTTGCAGCGGTTTTATCACACCGAGCGAATTAAAATCATGACCTCGCCGAATTGTTTCCGCAATTTTTTCGGCAATCTTCCCATTCGCAATTTCGATTTTATATGATTTCCCTTCTGCCTTGTAATGGGTAGTGATAAGTTTTTTCAATTTCAATTCTTTGAATCTCTCAACGAAGTAGAGAAAGAAATTGCTTTCGGACGGGTCATCGCAGTTGCAGAAAATTACCTTGCCTTTAAGTTGACTTGTGTAGCGGGAAACTTCCCGTACAATGTCCGGCATCAGCGTGTAGAATTCGTCATTCCTCGCTTTCTTTGCCGAAATGAGAGGCGAATTACTGCCTTTACGTTTTGACATCGAATTCCCTTTTTATCCGCTGCCACCGCTCGAAAATTTCAGCGTTAGTTGCCGGTGTGCCATCTTTGAACCGGGATGTTTCAAACACAAAGGGCCCCGGATAACCCGCTTTGACCATTGCCGCAACCACCGCCTTCCAGTTGATGCATCCTTCGTAAGGAAGCCAGTGTCTTTCGTCAAGTTTTCCGTCAATAGTATCGTAATCACTCATGTGAGTTGTTGCAATTCGGTTTCCGACCGCCGCAACGAAGTCCTCCGGTTTTTCTTGAAGCGGGTGATTGGAATCGAAACAAATCTTAACGGTTTTGGGACTGCCGACAGCGTCAACGATTTCGACAAGTTCCTTGCCGGTGTTTCCGAGACAAGTCCGCGGCAGATTTTCTACCGTGATAATCACGCCTTTTGCTTTTGCTGCCGCCGCAAGTTCCTTTAACGATTTAATACTCTGCTCTATCCGTTTTGGGCGGTCTTCCGGTGCAATCGGTTCCGCACTTGGATGAATGATGTAATACTTTGCTCCGAGTATTTCTTTCAATTCAAAGAACGGAATCGCCATCTGCACAGCGTTTTTACGTTTTTCTTCATCGATGAAGGAAATGTCCCATGCTCCTCCAAAAGGGACATGAACAGAGCGCAATTTTAGTCCGGCGGCATCCGCTTGCTGCCGGACTTCTTTGCACCATTCAAGACGTTTTTCCTCCGGAGTTTGCGCAAACGCCGGAGCAGCGAAGGAAAGTTCAAGACACGAAAACCCCGCTTGTTTAATGTCCGGCAACTGCAAAGTTTCAATCGGCTGATAACTGATACCGACACTGCGCCCGACTTCCCAACTCCCAACAATATCCTCAATACTGATGGCGGCAAACAGGTCTTTCGGCAAAAGTGCCGTTCCGGCAACTGTTCCCAAAAGCAAACACGCTTCACGTCTGGTAATTTTTCGAGTCAACATTGTTTTCACCTGTCAAAAATTTGGATGATTTAATTTCGATTTGGGGTACATTGTGAAACAAAATCCTGAAAAGTCAATAGCGGGCGAAATACCAGCGGGGGCTAAAGCCGCCCGCCTCTTTGTTATTCAATTTTGTTATTCAATTCTTTCGTCTTTTTTCAATATCAGTCGATTTCGTCTTTCGTATCCATTGCACCGCGCTTGCGAAATCAACGCTCACTTGAACTTGGCAATATCAACGTCCAGTTCCGCACCGGATTCTGTAACGGTAAGTTCCAGCGGTGTCCGCAGTGGGTCGCAAAGGGTTTTTGGCAAGGTACGATGTTCGTCAATATACTTTTGTTGTTTTGTGGGCATACTCGGGTCATTGTCGTCTATCAATTCCGGCGGCAGTTCTATACGTTCACTTAACGTAACACGGTACGTACCAGTCGGAATCCCATTCGCACTGTATGAACCGGCATTCGTTTTGGCAACGGCAATCCCGTCCGAACCGGTCACACCGTTCAAACTCCACCCGCCGTGTCCATCGACACGCTGAAAGGAGACACCTATCTTCGTCAGCGGACTCCCGTTGTTATGTATCTTGACTTTGCAGGAAGCAAGCGGCGGAAGGTCCGCGGGCGGAGCCGTGCCGCAGCCGGTGAATATACAAAAAAGAAAAAACGCCGTAAAAAACGCAGCAAAAAAAGTCGTGTGTCTCATGGGCAATATAAAAGTAAAATGTTAAGAGTTGTTTATCACGGAATAATTTCCAAAGGTTTTTGCGCACCGATGAACCAGTTAGAAACGGTTATTTTCTTAGA
>WRCR01000479.1 GCA_009783865.1 Planctomycetaceae bacterium
CGAGGAATTGCACGTACTCATGTGTTACGGTATCACGGCATTGTTTGTGTACCATTCGACAATGTATTTTATGCTCACGAACAGGTATCGCAGTCCGCGCCGCTATCGGGGCTTTCGATTTTGGATTCGGGGACTAGCAACGATACTGCTGATACTCATCGGAATCGGCATTGGATTGTTTCTCGTCTATATCGGTGCTATGGAACTTCTCTATATGTCAACGTCCTCGTTGGAGATATTGCCGTTCCTTTACCTGATATTCGGCATACCGGTGCTGGTGCAGTTGATTTTGGCACCGTGGTTCGGAATCCATTGTTACAATAATCAGGAGATTGAATCGTGAAAAAATGTCATTCCCGCAACAGCGGGAACCTAGACGTGAGACGTGAACATCAACCCTCTAGATTCCCGCTGTTGCGGGAATGACGAGAGATACCCCTTAACCAACCAACAAAACCATGACACAACGCCCGCCATTTATATTCCGCTTGATGCTTTGTTCGCTGTTTCTGCCGATAATCATTGGACTCTGCGTGTTGCTCTACACGCTGTTTTTTGAACCGCCGGACGACAACTTTTGGTCGCACCAAGGAACCATGTTTGGTGTGCCATCCACCTGGCTTGCACTTGCCCTCATTTTGCTGCCTTTCGCTCTCTGGCTTTGGATGCTTCGGAGCGGCAACTGGCGGAGACCGGTGTTGACGGCAGCGGTCGTCTATGCCGTCTCCTTTGTTCTCGTAATGTTTGAACTCGTCGAAGAACAGGTACCGCCGGATAAACGCATTATCAACTTGTACGGCAACAACGGAGCAGACGTGTACTGTAACGGTGTTCATCTCGGACAAACGCCGCTCAAAATTCGTGTCGATGAACTAACCGCAAAAGTTCCCCAGTGGGATACCCCGCCGGAACAGCGTTGGTACGATGATACTGACCTGGAACAGATACTCTGTACCTGGAGTCCCTGGGATGATTTTCGCAGAGAACGATTCGAGGCATCCAAAAAACTGTATGAGGTAAACAGAAACGTAAGCAGCACCACTTCCAAAGCGGTTAAAGCGCGGCGGGAAGCACTGCTTCAACATAATGCCGGCTGCCGCTATTGGTGGAGTTATAAAATCGGCGATACACAAATGGCGTTTCGCCAGCGCGGTGGTTCCTACAATCTTGACCGCTCCTTTGACAAGAAATCGGATTACTATTTCCACGAAATGTATCTTGATACTTCGTTTTCCCCTTCGGTCAATTTTCATGTCCAGTTGCTCACAGATGTTCTGCCGGAACTCACACCGGAACAGAAAGCCGACTGGGATAAACAGGTCTTGAAGCACTGGCAGTTGCTTGCACAACCGCTGAAACGAAATTTGAATTGGGCGGAGACAAGACATCGCCGCGATAAAAACGAGGGTCTTGCTGAACTCTGCAAGACCGCCCTTCATTCGACTGCCCGGCTGAAATATGCTCTCTCAAATCCTCCAACGGAAGACGAGTGCCGCCGGCTCTTGGCAGATTGGATTAAGGAATCGATTGATGACCACAACGTGTTTAACTTCTCTTATCGCGATGAAGAAAGATACCCGCCGGAGGTGAGCGAAGACGTGCTGATTCCCGCCGATATTAACGAAACAATGCGAAAACCGCTGGCGGAACAATGGAAGAAAAACAAATATCGAAGTGAAAACGGCTGGGCTCCCGTTGCCTATTTTTCTGCCCAGAATAAATCCCCGGATTACTTTGCCGATTTTGCCAGATGGTCGGCGACAACGGGTAAAGCCCGATTTGCGCTGCTGGATAACGAGTCGCCGAATACGGTCGCACTCTTCAACACGCTGCTTAACCGCAGGAGTATATCGGAATTATTCACTTGGCAAATTTATCTTTATCCGGCGCAGATTAAAACCTATTCGCAAGTCGATAATCCTTTGGTTGAATCCGATATGCGGGAATATATCGTCAAGGCACTATCTGACCCGCATCACGATACTAATACCCGTAACGCTGTCGAATGGGCGGTCACCAGCGCGATTTTCCAGCGAATCGATAGAGAAAACATTAATAAGGATGATTTCTCCGCTTGGATGACATCGCTGCCGCTGGCGGCATCTACGAAAAACCTTGCACTGCGGATGCTGCGGTTTCGCAGCGATGGACCCTTGACCTTTGCCGAACAGTTACAAAAAGCCGCCGGTCGAAGTGCCTTGATAGAAACCGAGTTGACGCTTGACGACGCGGTTAAATGGTTTGCCGAGAATCCTGGAGAGGGAGACATTCCGACCAGAGGTTCTCTTTTACTGTTTCTCGAAGCACAGGAAGAGACCATAACGGTCAACGTCTTATCCGATAACAGCCGCAATTATTATGACGAAACCTATTCCAGTACACTCTTCGGCAACGTAGTAATACGCGAAAACCCAAGGAACCAGCAACGGTGGAATGACGATATGCTGGCGCAGTCCTTTGTGCTTGCTTTGCTGCGATGCGACACACCGGAAGGAGACCCGAGGGTGCGGGAACTTATTCGGCGAATTTGGAAACGTTCCGCTCACTTGGTAGAAAAGGCGATTTCGACCGAATATGGATACGGAACAGTCAGTTTCCGTCGGGACAGATGGTACGAATTTGCCGTCGGTGCCGGTTCGATTTATCTGCCTGAATACATTCTTGATTTGTACTTGTCGCCGGAAAACGAAGCGGAGGTAGAAGTTGTCGGCATTGACGGGAAGAAAGAAATGGTTAAATTCGGCAGGGGCATGGGGTCTACAATGGCTTCAACATTGGCTTTATGCGAGTCGCCGAAAGCCGGTGAAATTCTCGAAAAATGGGTCAACGAAGCAAGTGGAGCGGAACGCCCGCATTTCGAACGTCACTTGGAACTTTGGCGTACCCGTGACGCTTTGCGGCAGCGAAAGATGGAGGTCTTTCAGGACTTGATTGCCGGACGCAAAGTTCCCGACGACTTGCTTCTCGTACAACCCGTGTGGATTTGGAAGGACGGGAAGTATGTGCAGGA
>WRCR01000480.1 GCA_009783865.1 Planctomycetaceae bacterium
ATTCGTCAACCCATAATAACGGATACGAGTCGAAAACGGTGAACACTGACGGCTGGGCTGCGGCGATGTCGGCGTGGTCGGCTTTGTTTTGCAGTATCGTTTTGATACGTTGTTTTTTGCATGCTTGGCTTTCAATACGGGACATGGCGAAGCATTTGAAAGAGATGTATAAGGAAGTCGGTAAACGAGTTTGGGCAGTATATCGAGCAGAAAATGTTGTAATGAAAGAAAAGATTTCGGAATTGCGACGATGGGCGAAAGATAATGTGAGCATAATGTGAGCGAAGTTGCGGTGCCGGAGTTGGGGCTTATTGTATAACTATTGGGATTGGTGTCCGAAGTCGGTGCAGGACAATGATGGAGTCCGATGTCCAGCGGAGCGGCTAAACAAAAAACGGTATGCCGATGACTGGTTAAAGAACCTGTTAATCGTAACGTCTATGCAGAAACAAAATTTACAACAAAAAACGTTACCACAAAAAACGGGATAAATAGAAAATATCTATGCCAGCCCCCAAATTGTTTTATGGTATCCCATTGCAAATCGGTCAAGTCGGTGCTATAATTCCATCCGGTGATTTGCATATTGCCTCATTTGTTTTGAAACTTTTCGAAAGCATAGCGTTTCACCGCTTTTTACACAACCCTAAATACTCCAATATGTTAGAGTTTAGGGACAACTGCTAAGAGCGATTATGATACGGTAACGGATACTCTGCGATAAATTGGGCTAAGAACTGCGCCGAAGGGGCAGGCAAGGTGAGTGACTCACAGATAAAATAATTGTGAGACAAAACTTCTCTAACGGGGTTGACAAATTTTGCCGAATTAGATAATATAATAATTGCTCTAGGGCAGTCCGCATTTCGGATTAACACTCCGGGGGGGTCGATACAAAGCCCAAAGGGTTCACAAATTTGTAATCGGTAACTGTATAGTCGTTTCCTTTGTGAAGCGAATCACATGCCCTGATGATGTGTACCCACGTTAAAAATTGGGCCTCCAAAAGCTGTATGCGGGTTTTACTCCCTAGGGCATTTTTTCTTTGCGGTGCGGCGAATTCGGTGATTCAGTCCCCGCCGATTTTATTGATATTCCGCCGCAATTGTCCGCAGGCAGCGTTAATAGTATCTCCCTTGCGGAAACGAACTTTTACCTGAAGTCCGCCGCTCTCCAGCAGCGAAGCAAATCGCCGTACTTGCGGTTCCGGCGGCGTTCTGAACGGCAACTCCAACACCGGATTAAACGGTATCAAATTCACCACCGCCGTCTTGTTTTTCAAAAGCGCAGATAATTGTCGCGCATGTTTCTGTCGGTCATTCACGCCGTCAATCAAAATGTATTCAAAAGTCACCCGCCTGCCGGTCTGAGCGAAATAATCATCGGTTGCAGATAGAATCTCGGCAATTCCGGCAAACCGATTCTGCGGCATTATCTTCGTACGAAGTTCATCATTCGGAGCATGCAGCGACACCGCCAGTTTGTATTCCTTGCCGGTATTTGCGACGGACTTTGCCAGAGAGCGGATACCATTTGGAATACCGACCGTTGAAATTGTCACGCGGCGCACACTCAAATCGAGTCCGTCCGAAGCAGTTGCGTCATCAAGAGCGGAAAGCAGCGCGTCAAGATTCAAAGTCGGCTCACCGATTCCCATCACAACGAGATGCGTTAATCGTTCATCTTTCGGCAACAGTGAATTGAGCAGGAGAATCTGTTCAAGTATTTCTCCGCGGGAAAGATTTCGTACAAAACCGCCCAAGCCGCTGGCGCAAAAAACGCAGCCCATTGCGCAGCCGACCTGTGTGCTGATGCAGGCAGTCCGATGTCCGCGATTGTCCCGCAAGAGTACACATTCGATTTGCTGTCCGTCCGGCAGAGCAAGAAGAAGTTTTTCGGTAGAATCCGAGGCGCAATCACGGACTTGTGTTGTCGTTTGCAAGATAGAGCCGAAATGAGCGGCGAGTTGCTGCCGAACACTTTTCGGCAAGTCGGTCATCAGAGCGAAGTCAAAGGTCTTGCGGGCGAAAACCCAACGGCGGAGTTGACCTGTCCGATAAGACGGCAGTTTCAATTCCGCCAGTTCATTTTGCAGTTGCGCTTTTTCGAGTTCAAGAAACGGCATTAAGTTCTGGACAGGATATACAGGATTTTAAGGATTTTTATTTTTGCGAACCTTTGGTCAAAATAATTCCGCAAGGTACGTAAAGAGCGCAAGGAAAACGCAAAACTCTGCCAAGGTTTTTACCTTGTTTTATATTCCCAAATATCCTGAACATCTTGTAAATCCTGTCTAATCCGTGACAACAATTTTCCGTCTCGGCATCGGTTTTCTTGTCGGGGTTGCGGATTCCGATTCCGCTGGTGTTACCTCTTCTGCTTCAGGTTTTACACTGTCCGGTTTTACATTTGCTGACTTCGGTTCTTCCTTTGTATCCGGCAATGTTGTTTTGGGCATGTCTGTTTCAACCGGTTTATCTTCTAACTTCGGAGCGGGTTTCGGCAGCGGTTCTTCGTCCTCTTCGTCAACAATCTTAATTCTCAATTTCTTTCCGTCCTCCGGTTTAGGTTCGGTCGGCTTTGTTTCAACGGACTTTACTTCAGCCGGTTTATCTTCCAACTTCGGTGCAGGTTTCGGCAATGGTTTTTTGTCTTCTTCATCAATATCAACGATAGTCAATTTCTTCCCGCCTTCCGGTTTTACTTCCAATTGTGTTAACGGTTTTGTTTCAACGGGTTCCATGGCGGGCTTAATTTCAACGGGCTTTACTTCAATCGGTTTTTCTTGCGGTGTATCGGTCAAAGTGATTTGTTTTTTCGGGGCTTGTATCGGAGCAGTGGTCTCGGGAACTTTGACAACTACCGGTTTTCCTTCACTTAGCGCGTCAATACCGGCAACTGCCAATTCATAAAGAGCGTCGGCTTCCTTCTTGTAATTGCTGTCGCGGGAAACATATTCCGCTAAGTCAACCAGCGTTTTAACTTTGAATTCCGGCGATTTGATTTTA
>WRCR01000481.1 GCA_009783865.1 Planctomycetaceae bacterium
CCCGCTCACAGAAATCTGTCTGAAACAACACACTATTGCACAGTGGTTCGGCATTCAGATAGCCCAAAGTCAAGAAAAAGCCGATTCGCTGGCAAAACAGATACAATCGTTAAAACAAGAAAATTCTGCGGATACTTCCCAAATTTCCGTACTTAAAAAACAACTTCTACTCGAAGAAAAAAGCGGCAACTTTTATCGCCGGATGCAGCCGTTTGTCGAAAAATACACACCGCATACTTTGTTCAAAACGGTTGTTTTCCTGATGCTCGTCCTTCTGATAGGAACGGTGCTGAAACTGATTTTCATATTTTTGCACTCCTATCTTTCTTCTTGGATTGCCCAAAATGCGGCATTCAATATTCGGGAAGAGTTTTTCCGCAAAGTACTGGATTACGAAATCGGCTATTTCAACAGCGAAGGAGTTGACAGAGTTGCAGATGTAATGAGCCGGTTCACTAACGACATGTTTTCGCTCACGGACGGATTGAAAATCCTCTACGGCAAGATAGTGCGCGAACCGCTCAAAATGCTTGTCTGCATTGCCGGAGCGGCTTACGTCAGTTGGCAACTTCTGCTTCTGGTACTTCTTCTTGTTCCCTCAGCGGCTTACTGTATCCGCTGGCTGGCAAAATCCATTAAGCGGGTTGTTTCCAACTGGATGGTAGAAACCGCCGTTTTATACAGTCAGTTAGAAGAGTCCTTTCACTCAATCCGTATCGTGAAGGTCTTTTCACGGGAACCTTACGAAAGAGCAAAGTTCCGGCGTGTGAATCGGGCTTACCGCCATAAATCGATTAAAATCGCAAAATACGATTCGCTGGCGCAGCCGCTCATTGAATTTTTCGGTATCCTGATGATTTGTCTTGCAATCATCGCCGGTGCTTATCTTGCACTTGGAGGACAAACCGCTATTTCGGGCATTCAGATGCTCTATTCGCCGCTTGACATCGGTTCGCTGATACTATTTTTCGCTTTTCTGGCGGGGGCGGCTGACCCAGCCCGAAAACTGTCGGATATATTCACGCAATTCCAAAGCGCGGCGGCAGCGGCGGACAGGGTCTACGCGCTAATCGACAGAATACCGGAAATACGGGAACCGCAGAGAGACCGGAAATTGCTGCCGCCGTCTATTCATCGTCCGAACATTATTTTCGACGATGTTTCGTTCAGTTATGAACCTGACAGACCGGTTTTGCAGAATGTTTCGCTGGAAATTCCTTTCAGCGAATGTCTTGCGGTAGTCGGAACAACGGGTTGCGGTAAAAGTACGCTGCTCAACATGATACCGCGCTTCTTTGACCCGTCTTCAGGACAAATTCGTTTGGGGAGGGTGCCGCTCACTTCGCTGCGGTTTCGTGAATTGCGGCAGCAAATCGGAATGGTGACGCAGGACTCGATTTTGTTTAATGACACGGTCATCAACAACATTCTTTACGGCAGCAGAACGGCGAAGCGGGAAGATGCGATAGAGGCGGCAAAGAAGGCGTTTGCGCATGAATTCATTACTGATTTATCCAGCGGTTATGATACGGTAGTCGGACCTGCCGGCGGACAACTTTCCGGCGGACAGCGGCAGCGGATTGCTCTTGCAAGGGCGATACTGCGTAATCCGCAGGTATTGCTGCTTGATGAGGCAACGAGTCAAATAGACGGCAGCAGTGAAAAGATGATACATCAGTCGCTGTCCGAATTCAAAATTGGACGCACGGTAATTTTCATAACGCATCGGTTATCGGCGATTGAATTGGCGGACAGAATTATTGTAATGGACAACGGCAGAATTATTGCCGCCGGTACACATTCCGACCTCCTGCAATCCTGCCCGGAATATGCGAAGATGTATTAGAATGTATCAGTTTTTACTGTGGACAGGATTTACGGGATTTTCTCCTTTAGTAATAAAAAGCACCCCTTCATGAGCGTTCCTTTATGCGTTTATAAAGGCATACAGGAGCAAGTTGAGGACTATCCATTATTACTAAAGGTGCAGGAAAATCGGCTTTTGAAGGTGACATGCCAAATATCCTCAAAATCATGTAAATCCTGTCCAGAACAAAATTTAATTCGCTCTAGTCGGCGGGCTTTTTTGCAACAACGAAAATAAAATGTCCTGCCGCCGGATAAACTCTTTCGCCGGATTTGACTTCGGCAATTCGTTTTTCGAGTTCCTCTTCGCTGCCGTCGAGTTTGTATTCGTCGTCATTGGCGATTAACACATCCCTTTGCCGCCTGATGTACCGCAGCGGTTTATCCGTGAACGGTGAATCGGGAATCTTCTCCAAATACTTCGGAACAAGTTGCTCCAGCGTTTCGGGACTCTCGCCGTTGTGGTCAGCCCGATATGCCGCTAATGCAAACGCAACACTCGTAGTCTGACGGTCCCACTCAATCCGTGCCAGCGCGTTCATCATTGGCACAATCGACGCAGTGAGTTCTCCCAAGAAGAAGTTCACCACTTTCCGTTCCGGAGAATCGTCAGAGTCAACACTGCGTTTGCTGTATTCTATCACTCGTTGTTCAAGCCGCATTGCTGCACGAAGCCGACGCTGCCAATTTGGAATGAGAAGCATATCCTCAAAATCGTCATGGAAAAAATTGACCTGCTTCAAGATTTCGTCCCAGTCGTACTTCACATCGGTATTGAACAATTTGTCGTACCTGACGAAGAAATCTTCATCATAGTTCTTGAAAAACTCACGAAATGTTTTCGGTTCCACAGCAGCCATTTGGACTGCCGATAAGGTCCCGAAACGTTCCCCTTTACACCATATCGGAGGCCACGGCAGCGGAATTTCCGTTGCAATGGCATCATATTCCTTTTTCTTTTGCAGAATCCACGCAACGTCTTTGTTCTTCGAAATATCAGACAGATAAATCGTCAGTTGAAAATGTCCGGCACCGGTCATCGATATTCCGCACAAATCTTCGACTATGGTGCTGGAACCGCGGCGCATCGTTTGCCCCATCCGAACCGATGAGAAAGCACATTCCA
>WRCR01000482.1 GCA_009783865.1 Planctomycetaceae bacterium
CGAGGCTTTTACTGTTTGAGTGATAATTATTTGGGCGGCGGTCTGCGCGATACTTTACACCGACCAGTGGGAAAGGTACTGGAAACCCTGACGGAAAATATTTGAGCACACCCTTATCTATTTTGCCGGAGAAAACCGCGTCCGTAAAATTGCGCTGCTAGTTCGCCCTTTTCGTTGGTCACCGAAACATTGTACGAACACAGCGATTTCGACTTGCCGATTAGAACCGCTTCGGCAAAAAGTGTTCCTGAAGTCGTCGGCTTGATGAACGACATATTACATTCAATTCCCACCGTTGCCGCATCTGCTCCCGTGTTGCTGGCAACCGCAAAAGCAAAGTCGGCAAGCGTGAAGATTACTCCGCCCTGCACAATGTTGACAGTGTTAAAATGCTTTTCGCTGACATCCAATTTAACTTTTGCATAGCCGACGCGGGCTTCGACAATTTCTATACCCATAACTCCGACCGCAAAACGGTCTGTCTTGAAACGCTCTCTAACCTGTTCTAACGTCAATTCCATAGTATGTTTCTAAAACAATCTGAATAAAATGTTTTTCTGCACAAAGGCGATAAGTTCGTAAAAAATGACATAGCCGAGCGGTTTCTTTCCGCAATAGATTTTTGCGCTGCATTCTGCCCCGGGCCGCAGATTCTCCGGCATAGCATCTTTGTTGAGCGCAACCTTTATCAAGACAGAGTTCAAGCCGGATTGTCCGCTGGCAGCACTGCCGGTGTCAGTTCGTACTTCGGCGCGTCCATGAATTTCCCTAACCGTGCCGTAGTATCTTACGTTCGGATTGGTTGCCATTCTGAATTCGACATTCAGCCGGGCATCGGAATTATCTTCAATAATCCGTTTGGTCCATTCGGCAATGTTTCCCATTCTTTTTTCGGGCATAGCCAATTCGAGTTGCCATTCTCCTTCAAGGTCGGCAATTTCCATGAGCATCTGCATTCTGCTGACCGGACGCTTAACGTTGAGCCGCTGTTTTATGTCCCAAGAAACCACAGTACCGGTTATCGGCGCAGTGACGAAGAGGTCGCTCCGCTCCAATTCGTGAATCTTCTGCTGATTTCTATTCGTTTTAAGCCGGATGCGGGCAATAGCCAACTTGCCTTCTATCTGCGTTTTATCATATTCCGTTAGTTTTTTGCCTTCATCGTAGGTTTGACGCGTCAGTGATATTATCTCTTCGTTAATTTCATCTTGTTCACCGATAAGACGAAGTCCTTCGCTGTCCAATCCGGGACTGCGCAATTCCAAAAGTGTTGTGCCGCGGTACTCAACACCGTCTTTTGTATAAGGACCGTGAACCTTGTCTCTGTGGTCAACGAACAGTTCTTTGACATTGGCATCCAGCGGTGAAAAAACCTTCTGCCGGTCTATCGGTTCCACGGTACCGGAAGCATACATCTGAAAATTCCAAGGAAAGAAAGTCAGCATTCCGACCACAATCAAAATAATCGAAAGAACCAGCAAGGTGAGTGGAAGACGACCGGAAGTGAACAAATTCGTTGTTTTCCCGATTAGTTTCCAGAGCGGCATTAGGAAAATCTTGTTATGTTCCATCGCATTGCCGAGTGCGGAACCTGCGTGCGAGGCAACGATTTCCATTCGGCTCTTCATTCCGTCCGGTACGCGTGAATCGTTAATTTGCTCTACGATTAACGCACCGAAGGGCTTTTCGGATTTCCGTTTGCGTCCGTCGTCTTCATTTTCGTCTTCTTTCTTTTTTTGCGGAAACAGCGGGAAAACGGCAATCATTTTCGTATGTGCTTCATCGACATAATTTTCAACCGCCTTTTCAACCTGCGGAGCGAAGTCGGCTGTGCTTCCGGTGTACCAAACCTTTTCATCTGCACGGACGGCAGCAGCCGCAAGTTTTGCTAACAGTTTAACGGTAGTAGCGCGTTTATCGACTATATCTTGTCCGCTGACGGCAGTGATTTTACAACCGCCTCCGCTGGAACGCAGCGCGATGCTCACGCGGTCACATTCGATTAACCGCCGACCTTCGTTCACAGTGGTGTAAGAGGTCTCCGTTACATTTAGGGATTGATGAACGCTTCGTGTAAAATCCTCAAGTAAGACCCAAAGATTCTGCCGCTCTCCGAACTGCCGAAGTTGCCTGCTCTTGTAATAGTCGGCGGCTAAGGAACATACCTGATAAAGCAGTTGCAACTGTGAACGCTGTGCGTCAGTATTGGCATCGGGGTGCTGAATGATTTCAACAATTCCAACGGTTTCAAGTTCGGTGCGGACAGGACAAAATATCAACTGCTTACTTGTCGGATTGGCGATGATCCCGCCAGCGGAGTCGTTAAACCCCGAGTGAGGCGGACAAAGGGTTCCTTGTTCCGGACCGTTTAACAGATGATAAACCAGCCGGGAATGCTGCTGTTCTCCGTTTTCGGAAGAGCGCAATTCGGCTGCAAGTTCCTGAAGATTGATTTGAAACGCACCGGACAGCGTGTTTTCGCGGAGCGACCAAACAACGCCGCCGACTGCACCTAAAGCGGCAACTACCCGTTTTAGAAATTCGCTGTGAAACTCTTCGGGAACTATGTCTTGCTTGGAAAGTTGGACTATGTCCTGAACGGCATGCAGGGCAGAACTGTTTGTCTGTTGTTTTTGCAAGGGCTGCGGCAACTGTTGTGAACTCATTATGCGTAAAATACGAAGGATTTCGTCCAATCTACTATTAGACAATTTTACGCAATTTTCTGAAATATGCAAGGGACGAGAGTTTAGCGGCGGTTCTGCGAACCGCCCGCTAAACGAGTTGTCATTTATTCCGACAGCGTCAGCGGTCCTATTTAGTTCTCACTTTATCATTTTAGCGTCGTTTCTCCCAGCACCAGCGACGCGTCGGAACTATCATAGTTCGGTGCTAAAGCCGTTACCCGGAAATGATACCGCGTATTCGCTAATAAACCAACAATCGTTTTCGTAGCGGCGGTGC
>WRCR01000483.1 GCA_009783865.1 Planctomycetaceae bacterium
CGGAAAGCATCAACGAAAGCGTTATTCTTTTCGATATACTTTTCGACCGGCATGTGTCCGATTTGCCATTTTCCGTACATTTCGTTGCCGATACCCCAGTACTTAACATCGTACGGTTCAGCATATCCGTGTTCTTTTCGCAATTTTCCCATCGGCGTATCATCGGCATCGCTGTTGACGTATTGCAGTTGCTCGACCGCGCTTGCAACATCACCGTTGCCGGTATTGACGGCAATATACGGCAGCGTCTTCACGGTCTTGCAGAAAGACAGGAATTCATTGATGCCGAAGTCATTCGGTTCGATACCTTTCCACGCTGGATTTTTGCGCGGCGGTCTTTTATCGCGGTCTCCGATTCCGTCTTTCCAATCGTAGCCGCTGACGAAGTTGCCGCCTGGCCACCGATAAATCGGCGAGTTGAGCCGATGCAAAAGTTCAAGCGTGTCGGCACGCAAGCCGTTCACGTTATCGGACGGCATTAGCGAAACGCAGCCGACAGTAAATGTGCCTTTGCCGAAAGCGGCGACTTCAATTTCCACGTTGTCGGAATCAACCGCTGGTTTGAATTCGAATTCGATTTTATAATAATCGCCGACCTTGACGGGCTGCTTGAATGCTTCGTGAAGAGTATGATTCGCCTGGTCCCAATGAAAATGGACTTCGACTTTTTCGATGCCTTCCGAGACCTTGACCCAAGCATAACCGGTATATGATTTGCCTTTGCGGACTGCGAATTCCAACTGTCTCACGCCGAGCCAGCGGGGCTGGTCTTCGTCCGTTGTGTAGGACTGCGGCGAATGTTCACCGACAAACTCACCGTCTTTGACCATTCGGATTCGGCATTCGTAAATTGACTTCCACGGCGATTCTTTATCACCGACGGGATAGAAGAATTTTCTATCTTCCAGCATTTCCGCCCAGATGCCGCCGCCGTTGATACAGCGTCCGAGATGTTCGATAAACTGCCCGTAAATGAGCGGAGAAATCTCATTTTGATTTTTAGCAGCGTCAATTTTAACCGTTGTTTCCGCAGCAGTGAATTGCGCAGCGAAACAAAATAAAAGCACGAATAATAAACGTTTCATAAAAATAACTCCTGATGTAAAATCTATTCCAAAACAATCTCATACCACAGTGTTTCGTATTCCGGTTTCATGGCGATAATCGATTGAGACGTTTGTAATGAAACCGGCACAGTTTGTTTTTGATTTCCCGCTGTGTCAAGTGCGAAACATTTCACCTTGCCGTATGGCAAGGTCAGCGTCAGCGGTACGCCTTCGCACATCACCGGCTCGGTCCCCCAGTTTTTGCGCAGCGTCATTTTATCGCCGTTGTTCGGGTCGTCCGCCTTATACGGTTCGAACTTCATACCTTTGTTTTCCATATAACCGGAGACCGCAAGCAGATACCGTTTCGGCGTAACTTCCGTTAGCGAGACCGTTGCCCAATCCAACCGGGTTTTACCGAAAGCAAGTTTAACACCGCCGATGTTGAATTCCCGACCTTTGATAAATCCCGTGAAAACCTTTGTCTTCGGCGTGTTGAGTGTGAAATAACCCGCATCACGTTCCGCTGGTTTGCCGCTGCCGACATTCCACGTCAATTCTTTCGTATCGCTGATGAATTCGCTTTGCTCTTCCGGCAGCGGCGAGATTTCGTCTCGCAGATGTCCCGGAGCAACTATTTTCGTTGCAACTCTATGCAGCAATGCGAACCGCCGGTCAGCATATCCAAGTTCATTTGCTCCGACCAGCGACGGATAACGTACTTTCGCCAATGCCTTTAATTCATCTTCCGGGTCCAAGTAGCCGGACACCGTTTGTTTCGCCGGTGAAACATCGCCGCGTATGATGATGTTGGAACACGCCGCAGAGTGAACGAGTTGCCCCTGCTGTCCTATCATATCGAAATAACCCGTTGCCAGCCGCGGTTCCGTGTACTGTTTATGCGAATATGTGTATTGAAAGATGCCGCTCCAATCCTGAAACTGCGAAAACGCCGACAGCATTAACAAACCCTCCGCAGCATATTGATTCGGATACGGGTGATTATACTCGCTAATAGTGTGCGGCTTACCGGCAATGCGGCGATTGCCAAGCGTTGGAAAAATATCGCTGTCCGCCCAATTCACCAGCGCGCGGTTGCGGATATACCAGGCCTCGCTGTCCCATGGCTTATTGGGCCAAGAAGGATGATTCCAGTAAGCGTGGTCATCGCAATAATCCAATGCCGCCTGCACAACTTTTGAACCGTAGTAAAGTTGCGTTCCCGAAACCGGCTGCTTCGCTTTCAAATCGTCTCTGATGTACCGATGCATTCCAATCCAGTATTTCCCTTCAATATCCGTCAGGAAACGCCAAAAATCCTTGTATGCTTCAGCACAGAGCGGCTGCGTTGTATTCTTAACCAGCGGTACATTACCCTTTTCAAGTGAACAATTTTCCGGCAGTCCGAATTCACCGCCGCTGCGCAGCGATACATCGGCAAACTCGAATTCACCGACCTTAAAGCCGCCGAAACTCACTCTTGCGAAATCGCAGTCCTGCGAAGCATAAAACCGATAAGTGAACGTCTTCCATTCCGGCGTTAAATCAATTACGGAACGCATACCGAGAACATCCCACGGCTCTCTGTCCATATAAACACTGACGTTTATCTTGAACGGCGTTTTGCTTCTAACTCTGAACGAAAGCGTATAAGGTGCTTCTGCTTTAAGTTTCAGATTCCGAAAATAGAGTTGCGGTGTCCATGAAACCTTGCCGTTTCGATGCACGGTGAGACGCAGCAGTTTTTCGTTTGGAATAACTTTGCAGTCCGCCTGTTGTGCGTCATCGAGTTGTATGGTCCAATCCTTCTTGTTGAATTCGATTTCTTTCGTGAAGTCACCGCCGACTATCATTTCTTCACCGAGCGGATAATTGCGGCACTGCCATGCTGCCAGCATTGC
>WRCR01000484.1 GCA_009783865.1 Planctomycetaceae bacterium
ACATCAAGCCCTAAATTAAAAAATTTTATCGACATAACTGCTTGAAAACAAAACACTTCTGAAAATTGTATCTTTTTGCACATAGTGACTACCTATTTTAACGTTATTTTACCTATCTTGACATTTTCAATACGAGCCGCCAGTTATAACTGGCGGGGTGACAACTGGCGGAAATGATAACACACCCGCTAATGTTGGCAAGGGCAAAAAGTGCCAGTTGGGTGGTGAGTTGCGAGAGAGCCGTAATCGAACGATTGCGAAAAAAAAGAGAGCCGCCGACTGCGTCGGTTGGTAACGAGCGGAAATCTGCGATTTCCGCTTTTAAGAAAAAACGTATTTTCGTAAAAGCGGGAAACAATAGTTTCCCGCTCAATAGTCAAGAAAACTACGGAAAAATTTTCATTTCAACCCCCGAATTTTTTACAGGAGGAAAAATCTATGGAAAATGATGACCTTCCCTTTGATGCCGTCGAAAGAGTCCGCGAAATTCGCCGCCGACATCATGAAGAGACCAAGCACATGACCCGCGAGGAGTTTCGGGAACACAACCGGAAAAGATACGAAGAAGCCAAAGAGTGGATGGCAACTATCGAGCCAGACCCTTCACGTTTTCCATTTCTTCCGCAGAAATGAAACAGAGCCGCAAGCGAAAGATTGCGAAAAACGAAAAAATATGATACATTACATACGTAATTGGAAGTACTCGTCTGGTAAGGTGCCTCTTGATTTACGAGTCGTAAAAGGTATTTTATGGAAATGGACATTGAGATAGGAACTCCCAAAGCAAAACCGAAACCCCGTCTACAGAAACCTTTCGCATGCTATCTGGGTTGTTTCGGTTTTGGCATTATAGTGCTTCTGGGTTCCGTATTGTGTCTCGCTTGGTACGGCTGTTATTTTCATCCTTCTGTTGCCTTCTACTGGCGTACAACGTATCCATTTATACCTGTCACGTCGAAACCAGACAACGAGGAATGGCGGCGATATCTTGAAAACAAAGAAAATGCGGCTTTGCCTAAGGAAGAAAATATGGCATTGTTTGTCGGTACATGGCAACTTGAAGTTCCGTACAATGCCTTGTTCACACCCTATAATGACGGCTGGAAAAAGACACGATTGAAAATTCAACCGGATGGGACATTCATTTTGACCGATCCCCCGCGAGATTTAGATTATCTCCAAGGATTTCGTGAAACATTAGAAGGTGAATGGTGCCTATTCGTTATGAGTTCAAATGCTAAACAACCAGTACCGCTTTCAGTCGGTTATAAAACCCGCAAAGGCAGTATAGGTCTTCGTGCGATGGATTTACGAACGTTGCGTCGGCACAAGACGGATAAAGAATTTCTCCGGCTTGTGCCCCATCCTAGTTCAGCAGACGATTATGTCGTTCCGACTCTTCCGGTGTGGAAAAGGGTGGTGGACGAGTAGTGCAAATAAGGCGTTGCTTGCGCAACGCTACTCTGACTTTTTTTGCAATCTTTCGATTGCGGCTCTGTTCCTTTTCGTGCCGGGAAGTAAACCGAGAAACGGCAACAAGAACCGCTCTAGAACGGGAGCGGCACGTTCGTTTGAAACGGAACCAATCCCTCCGACCAAAGAGGTGCATCGCTGAAAGGCGTAATGCTGATATGTCCGCAGATTTACACGCGACACTCCCCTAGAGGAGCAACGCAACTTCGTAAATCACCAACACTTTCTACCCGGTTGCCCAGTGGTCTGTAGAAAACTGCTGTTCGCCGAAGCGATTCAAACGATTTGTTGACGAAACTCAAACTTCATCTCGTCCGGCACCACGCCGGACGGGTATTTTTAACTACGTACGTAGTGTACCGCGTTTTTTGTTTTATGCAATATCCATGAGAAGCGTTTCCGCATCTCTTACTGATGGCATTTTTACGGCGGATTACCAATGGTAAAGGACATGTCGAAAGAGAGTATGTCCTTGGCAGAAGACGTACGGACTTGGCAATTGAATTCGGCGACAGTTGGAACATTATTGAAATCAAATTGCTCCGTGACAAACAATCATTTGAAAAAGTTAAGGCAGATGGTTTGAAACAAGAGACCTCGCAGGAAGTCGTCTACGGCACGTTTGACACCGCAGTTGAACATTATCACCTTTCAGAAAAATCTTCAGCAGAAGCGCATACAGGGACTTTTCCGCATTTTTCACCAGTCCGTATTCCATTTCCTGCTGAAATATGGTAAAATACCGTTCATGCCGAAGAAAAAATCCGTTAAATCAGTTGCACCTTTATTGCTTCCACTCAAGAGCGATTTTGTTTTCAAGTTAGTGTTCGGAGACCAACGCCGGATTAAGTTGCTGACGAAGTTCTTGCAGGCAGTGCTGGACATACCCGCTAAAGAATACGAAAGGGTCACAGTTATTGACCCGAATGTGAAAAAAGAGTACCGCAAAGATAAGGCAGGCATTCTTGACGTAAAAATCACTACGAAGTCCGGTAAGGTAATTGATGTAGAAATCCAAGTCGAACCGGAAATTCCGCTGATAGAACGGATTGTGTTTTATCAGGGGAAGATGGTTACGGAGCAAATCGGAGAAGGCGAGGACTACGGTGTTATCAAGCAGGTAATCACTATAGTCATCACTGATTTCATTATGATACCGAATAGTGCGGAATATCATCACACGTTCAGGTACTATGATGCCAAGCACAGGGTAGAGTTGACGGACTTGAAGGAGATTCATACGCTTGAGTTGCCGAAGTTGCCGAAAAAGAGCGATACAACTGAATTGTTTGATTGGCTGATGCTGATTAGGGCAAAGAACAGAGAGGAGTACGAAATGATAGCGAAAAAGAAGCCGGTGTTTGGAGAAGTGGTTGCGGTCGTAAAACAGTTGTCCGCTGATGAGCAGGCGAGGATGGAGTACGACAAGCACGAGATGTGGCGTATGGACTACGCCGCT
>WRCR01000485.1 GCA_009783865.1 Planctomycetaceae bacterium
AGTGGGAACGTGGTTGAGACGTTCTTTCTATTTTATGCTCATAAAAAATGCTCCTACCGACGTTTCTGTCGGCTTTGGTTCCGTTTTTTCATCGGAAAATATCCAAATTGAAAAGAGAGTTTCTATCGGCGGGTGGTGTAGCGTCAACCGCTGTCGCATCGGCAGCGGAACACTTATCGGGTCTCACGTTGATATTTTCAGTGGACGGTATCAGCACGGAAATTTTAATTCGATTACGGAAAATAAAGAGAGCAATCCGTATCTCGATTCAAATGTCCTAATAACTATCGGCTGTAATGTTTGGATTGGAAATGGATGTATTGTTTGTGCTGATGTTGGTGATAATTCAATCATCGGTGCCGGTGCAGTTGTTGTTAAGGAAATACCGTCGAACTGTGTTGCAGTCGGCAATCCGGCAAGAGTTATTAAACAGAAGTACCAAAACAACATTTAGCCGGTACTCCGGCTTCAAGACCCGCAAGTTTCGGCGGAGTACCGCCTACACTTGCGGCTCTTTTACATAACGCGGCTCTTGATTTCTACTTTTCCGTTGTCAGCGGCAAAACATCGGGAACGAGAAGATAGACCTTCGGTATCGTCAAGTTAAGAACGGTCTTGGCACTTAAAATCGTTTCCGCCGATTCAACGCTGAATATATCGGAAACCGACGGCTTGGAACGATAACGGATTGTCTTCGAGTTGCTTTCCGTCAAACCGGTCTTCTTGCGGACGGCTTCGACTGCATCGTCAAGATAACCGATTTTGTCAATCAAACCGTTTTTGAGAGCGTCATTAGCAGTGTAGATTTGTCCCGTCGCCAGTTTATCGAGTTTTTCCGGTTCCTTCTCGAATTCAGAGCGGCAATCCCTTATCACTTTTTTGAACAAGGCGAAATTATCATCCACGAGGTTCTGCCACACCGCACGCTGTTCGTCGGTTAGCGGTTTGTCAAAACTTCCCATCGTTTTCAGAGGTCCGCTTGTTATCGGCGTTGATTCGACCCCGATTTTTTCGCAAAGTCCCACGCCTTTATACATCGGGACAATAACGCCGATAGAGCCGGTCACGGTAGTCGGTTCCGCAAAGATTTCATCGCTCGCCATTGAGACGTAATAACCGCCGCTTGCCGCCATACTGCCCATGCTGACGATAATCGGAATAGAACGTTCTTCTTTCAAATTTTTGAGAAGATGCAGATAATAATCGCTGCCCGTCATGGTGCCGCCGGGAGAGTCCACCCGCAGTACAATTCCTTTGACACTTTTGTCCTTCAATGCCTGTTTAATTTGCTTCGGAATGTAGCCGTTTTCGGATTCGATGATGAGTCCGCTTATCGTTATCACGGCAATTTTTGATTTAGCGGTAGAAGTACCGCTGATGACTCTTTCCGACAAGTTGTTTTCAAGGTCTGTAATGCCTTCCAGTGAAGCGGCAAAACCAATTATGAACCCAATGAAGAATAGTATCGCTATGCAAGTTCCGAAAAAAAAGAGAACACCCATCACAAATCGGAAGAGGTATCCTGCACAGCCGACAGACGGCTGTTGAATATAAATCGGCGGCATCGGCGGATATTGCGGATGCGGTGAAAACGGCGGCAGCGCAAAGGGCGGCGAACCCGCTCCGCCGGGAAATGATTTCGGCGGGTCTATCGTGTTGTAGATATTATTTGAATTACTCATGGCAGGATTATCCGCAGTTGTTAAGGAAAGGAATTCTCAAACACACATTAATATTTTAACATGAAAGTATTCCGGTTGCAAGTTACCGTCGGCGGACTTAAAGTCCGCCGCTAAACTCAACTGCCAACTTTTCGCAGCGAGTGAACTAACGGCGTGACATTTCGTTGACAAAAAGACATAATCGGTTATCATACTCGCAGTGTGTCCCTTTCAAATCGATTTTTACAGCGATGCTTGACCTTGCCGTTATACCTGCCGCCGGACGCGGACTAAATTTTCTGCCGCTTACGAAAAGCCAGCCGAAAGAAATGCTGCCGCTCGGACGCAAACCCGTTGTGCAGTACGTCGTTGAAGAACTGATTCAAAGTAATGTCAAACGGATACTCTTCATTACCGGACCGGACAAGTCGGCGATTGAAAGTCATTTCGACACCAACAAAGACCTAATCCGCTTTCTACGGGTTCACGGCAAAGAAGAACAACTTGCCGAATTGGTGTTCGAGCGGAACGAAGCAGCATATTTCTATACCCGGCAGCGGCATCAGAACGGTTTGGGACAAGCCGTCTTATGTGCGGAGCCATTTGTGCAGGAACAGCCGTTTATTGTTGCACTCGGCGACACAATACTCGGCAGACCGCAACCGTCAAATATTGTTCGGCAACTTGCTGACCTCTTCACCGAGCAGAAGGACTCCGTTCAAGCCGTGATTGCTTTCGACGAATTACAGAAGAAAGAAGACGTTGTCTATTTAGGCGTTGCAAAGCCGGGAAAGAACTGCGGCAGTTATTTTGAAGTGGACGACATAGTCGAAAAGCCCGCAGTTAACGATGCTCCAAGCGGATTAGCGGTTGCTGCCCGTTATATTTTTTCACCGGATATTTTCAAGTATTTACGGCAGACCAATCCGGGCATCGGCGGCGAAATTCAGTTGACGGACGCAATTCAGGCAATGATTCGGGACGGCGGACGGGTTCTCGGCGTTGCCCTGCCGGAGGCGGATGAGCGGTACGACATCGGAGATTTTGATTCATATTACAAAGCGTTTGCGAAATTTGCGGAGTAATTTTTTCCTCTTGCTTTTTTTCGGAAAACAAGGATAATATATTCGTGCTAGTTTGTTTTTTCCTAAAACCGCCGCTTATGGCGGCTGGGTTAAATTTTTTGTAAGGAGTTTTCAAATGCGAAATGTTGTTATTTTTGTTCGTGCTATTGTAAATTTAAGTA
>WRCR01000486.1 GCA_009783865.1 Planctomycetaceae bacterium
ACTACATCGTTAAGGTTGCCCGATTCCCGGAACTCGCCGACTGGAATGCGATTGCTGCCGCCATTCAAGAGCGTCTCGAAGGACTCGAACAAACGATGTCCGCCGAGGATCAACTTGCGATCTCCAATGAAATTGCTCCTATTGTTCAGGAATCTTCAGTGGTGATCGACTCTTCTGACATTGCCAAGGGCTTCGCAGTAGATTGCATAGCGGAACTACTTGAAAACCAAAAAATTTCCGACTACTTTATTGAAATCGGCGACAAAGTACGAAGCAAAGGCAAGAGAACCAAGGAGAAAGATTGGATCGTCGGCATTGAAAAACCGGCGATTGAGTCTTCCAACGAATTTCCGGGATTACAGCGAACCGTGCCTTTGAAAAATCAGAGTTTTGCAACTCAACGGGCGGGTCTATCAGACGAACTCGCCTCGGTTACGGTGATTGCTGCGACGTGTAGCAGCGCCGACGCTTGGTCAACCGCTCTGCTCGCCCTCGGCGCACCGCAGGGAACAGAACTCGCCCGTCAACATGGAATCGCGGTTCTTTTCCTGTTGCGTAGCGGCAACGAAATCGTAGAAGTACCGTCCAAACATTGGCAAAATCGGCAGTAGGACGTTTTTAATCTTTGGGTCGCAAGTCAACGCAGCGGGAACTGACCCCGGAAGAGCAGCGAGCCGTTGCCGATAAATGGCTTGCGCTGATCCTAAAGAGTTACATCCTCAAAGCCGCCGGTGAATCCTACAACGGACAGAAGTGGGAGAAGCGGAAGCCAAGTAAGCACGACGACGGACATTTATTCAGACTCCTTTATTTTACATACTTTCGGCACATAATAAAATCACCCGGTGGCGGTTTACGAAACATCTTGCGGTACAACGGCAGTAATACCGTTTTTGCCCAATAGATAAACCGCGATTTCAAACCAGAATGGAATATCTGGAAGGTCGAGTGAGCATGAAATAGCGAGGTATATTGAGATTTGTAATCGTAATCACTGCCGCAAAAATCAAATACTTTACCATCATTTTCTGTGATGTGGCGTAGTAAATAATAAAACATCAGTATACCGGGAGAATCCTTTTTATAATCTTGATGATAATCCGTTCCAAAACCATAATAAATTCCATTACGGCAAAGCCGATAACACGCACCTATCGGCACATCGTCCAGTAAAACCGTTAGAAAAACGGCTTCATTTCTTTCGTATAACTCCGGCAACACATCATTCCAAAATGCAAAAAAGCGGGAAGTATCCGACGATCCTTTCCAACTATTTTGACGGACAGCCGAACCTGCTGATAACGCTTCTGCCTGTTCTTCTGGTTTCTGAAAGAAACGGACAGCCGGTTTGTTGGTATTAGTTTCAAATAATTTAACGTAACGATTGATGTTATAACGGACCTTTTTATGAAGCATCGCAAGATAATCATCAATAGTGCCTGATAATTCAATATAAGGTGAATTTAATCCTTTCGTTTGCATCATTGCACAAGAACTATTGTGTTTGCTTAAAAGAAAAGTATGAAATGCTGCAGTTTCAGGAACGTTTGCTAGGCAAAGCATGTCCCATTGTTTTGATTTTTCAAAGAGAGCGTTTTTAATTGCATTGAAAACGGTATCGCTATCATATTGTGGACAATAAAACACGTTGTTGCGGGGAGTTATTCCCGTATTGCAAAATTCCAGCACTTTATAAGTGATTTTTGATGTTTTTTTTGTACCCCGAACGAGCGGCAGCAGACCGCATAACCGTCCGCTGTCTTCCGTAGCAACGACGAACAATTCTTTTCCTTCCGGTTTGCCGAAGTGCAAATAGGAGCGGTAAAACCAATCCCACGAATAGAAGGGCATATCCGTTTCGGGATTGCTCCGCACGAGATTGTCCCAATCGTCTTTGACGGCAATAAGTTCCTGTTCGGTTGTGATAATTCGCGTATTCATCATTGGTCTATGAGGGAAACATGAACTGCTTTCCCTTTCGGTAATTTGAAAAAACGCCGTTGACCTGTCTTCGTTATGAAATAACAAAACGTAATCTGAAAAAAACGCACGTAATAGGCAACCGCACATCGCCGAAAACCGATTTTTTCATGAGAACGCAAAGACGGCTTATTATTGGAGGCGATGCATGAATAAAATTCGTTGTCGGGATACTCTGCAAAACAACGTTGGGCAATTAATGGGAATATCCTTTGTCCGCGTGATTGAGGCGAAGTAAAGACGTTGCACACAAACTTTGCACTTGGGGCTGTTTCGACATGCAACAACCACGCATCGTATCCTTCCCATTGAGCAAGATAATAGCCGGTATAGAGCCAAACAACACCGACTACTTTGCCGTTCAGCAATGCCGACCAATGTTCTATTTCTTGACGTGCATAGTTTTCATAAAACGCCAATTCTTTCGAGTTGCCGCCGTAAAGATCGCGGACAACATTGTCAACGGAAACTTCGTTACTCGCAGCCGTTGTGAATTCCGCTATGTTATCCGATGGTTGTGCCAGTGTCCGGTCCAAACGATAATAGATGGACTTATGTACGGCAATGAAACGGCATAATACTTGCTTGACACGATATTTCCATCCCATATTTACACCGTCCTTCCTGCAAACGCATTATCCAACCGCCAGCGAAAGGCTTCGACATCATCGTTGCCGATGTACACCCGCCGAAGCAGTAGCGAATTACTTGCTTTCGTAACCACACCTGCTTCCGTCAACACCGCCGTCTTGAAACCGACTTGCTTCGTCAACGCAAGCGATTGTTCGCTCCACTGCGGATTCAAACAGGGATGAGGATATGAAAAACGTTCCCATTTGCCGCCCACCTCCTGCTCCAACAGCTTGTTTGCCTTTGCAATTTCCTGTTCTAACTCTCCCAGCCGAATATGTCACCTGATGCC
>WRCR01000487.1 GCA_009783865.1 Planctomycetaceae bacterium
CCACTGGTCAGCATGGTTTTCATAATCGGGAGAGATAGCAGCACCGCCGACACCCTCTTTGAAGGCAAACAACGTTTCCATGGGTCTGTTAGAGAAGTAATATTCAAATTTGCCTTCCGCATCTGTTTGGGAGAAAAATTTCTCAAATGAGTCGCCGACCCAAGCCCCGGCAACCGGCTTGTCATCGGAATCAACAACCGTTCCTGTTAGAACACGGGTTCTTTTGTACACCGGTATGCTCATTTCCAACGGTTTCGACGGTTCCCAATCCTTGGGAATATTCCAAAGTGAAAAGTTGGATGTCATTCCTTTTTCACGACAGCGAACCCAGCCCTGTGTTGCTGTATTTGCCGCCGCAACGGGGATTTTCGTGATTCCAACTCCGTCCGCACCGGTTTCAAATCGCAGAGAGTACAGATTGTCCGCACCGTAAATCAGTTCGACTTGCGCACCAGCAAGCGGACGC
Organism: Planctomycetaceae bacterium; assembly: GCA_009783865.1. Lineage (GTDB taxonomy): Bacteria > Planctomycetota > Planctomycetia > Pirellulales > Thermoguttaceae > WRKP01. The sequence goes on from WRCR01000487.1 coordinate 467, forward strand.
TTCTCTTCGTCGGTAACGGTCAAACGCAATTCGATTTGTTCGGGTGACTCGGAGGCGACTAAAGTGCCGGGGGCATACGCCCCCGGGTTAAACGTCCCAGGCTCTTTGGCGGGAGCAACGAATTCAAACCTGAACAGCGCGGCGAACAAAATCACAGCGGTTCCTAAAACGAGTAAGGTCTTTCTCATTGTGAATTTCCTTTCGGTTAATGGGTTTTCAGTCAACAATGCAATCCGGCGTTTGAGATTGCGTCCAAAAAACGATTGCCGAACAACGAAATGTGTAGGAGCATTTTCATGCAGCAGCAAGAGTATTCGGGCGAACTCCGAAGTATCCTCCTGCTTGCCGCTGAATGCTTCCCGGTCGCAAAGTTGCTCCGCCAGTTCATCGAACCGATTCGCTGCATAATGAGCGACCGGATTAAACCAATGCGGCAGTGTCAATATCCGCACGAACAAGGACTTCCAAAAATCGCGCCGCCGGAAATGTGCTAATTCGTGCTTCAATATGCCGAGTCGTCCTGTCTCCGACAATTCGCTCCAAAGTTCCTCATGCACCGCAAGACGGTATCCAAGCGGCGTGAGAATGAGTGCCGGTCCGAGATTTTGCGATAACACCATCGGCACCGTTTTCGGGGCAATGCCGTGTTCCGTCAGCAGTTTTTTCCACACAAGAGAGCCGGCGACTGTGTCGTCGTCATCAGCGGGCTTTGCCTTTCGCAATGACAGCAGGATACGGATGTATCCGGTTGCTGCGAGGAATGTCATGGTGAGCATACCGGTGAGCCAAAGGAAAGACAGCAGACAGCAGATTGTGGAAGAAGACGGCAGTGGAGATGTTTCGGATGCTTTCGCATCCGACTGTACTGAGATATATCTCTCTCTTTTACCGCTTTCTTCCCATATATGATAAGGGGGCAAGGACGTACTGATGCTGCCATCTGCCGTCTGCTGTCTGCCGTCTGCCGTCTCTCGAACCGGTATCCGTATCGCCGGTTGCAGCCAGAACCAGCCGGTCAGCAGCACCGCGACCCAGAGCAGCCGCGAGAGTTTCAGCAAACGGTGTTCGACCTTTCGCAATGCAAGGAAACAAACGCCGCCGCAAAGCGTTAAAACCAGTGTTGTACGTAAAAGTGAATAAAGGATGATTGTGGTCATGATTTCGTCACCCCCGCGTAGGCGGGGGGCTAGGAGGTTGATGTTCAGGTCTTACGTCTAGGTTCCCGCTTTCGCGGGAATGACGGAAAGGGGCGGGAATGACGATTTACTATTCATGTTTCGCTATCAATTCTTTTAACATCACAATTTCGTCGGGGTTCAGTTTGCGTCTTTGGCTCAGATGAGCAATGAGCGGAGCAAGCGAACCGTCGCAGATTTTGGCAACCTTTTCGAAGAACGAATCCGATGCAACTTCCATTTCGACAATGGCTTCGTACTGTGCAGGATAATCGCTGCTGCGCTGCAATACGCCCTTATCGACCATCCGATTGAGCCGCGTTTGAATTGTTGTATAACCGACGGGTCGTGAATAATTTTTGTGAACAACATTCAGCGTTGACGGTCCAAGTTTCCAAAGAAGGTCGAGTAGTTCCATTTCCCCTTCGCTTAGCGGAATGAACGAAGGTTTCTTGGTACCTTTCGATTTTGACATACTTACTATTCCTTTCATAAGTTTTTTACTACACATTTCGTAAGTTATTTCATTATTTTACGACGGGGTTCGTAAGTTGTCAATAGCCCCGTATGCACTCAATATTTATACCCCCTTGTTTTCTGTTTCAAAATACCCTAAAAACTATGTGAATTCTGTTCATAGCAAAAATCAATACGTTCTAATCCTTAACTTCAAAAATGACACACATTCACATTGACGGTTCGCAAGGCGAAGGCGGCGGACAGGTCTTACGGTCGTCACTCGCACTTTCATTGGTTACAGGCATACCGTTCACCATTGACAATATCCGGGCGAAACGGGTAAAACCGGGGTTGCGGCAACAGCATCTGACTGCGGTTCGGGCAGCAGCGGAAGTTGGCGGCTGCAATGTTGACAACACTAAAGTCGGAGCCGTCCGGCTCGATTTCCGACCCGCTCAAGTCAAAGGAGGCGATTACACCTTCAACGTCGGCACCGCCGGCAGTGTAACGCTTGTCCTGCAAACGGTTTTGCCCGCGCTCATGCTTGCCGAAGAACCGTCTACGCTGACACTGCGCGGCGGAACTCACAATCCGATGGCACCGCCGTTCGATTTTCTCCAGCGGGTCTATCTGCCATTGGTCAAACGATTGGGACCAACCATCGAAGCAACTTTGGTCAAGCCCGGCTTTTATCCGGCAGGCGGCGGTGAGTTTCGGGCTGCAATCACTCCCGTCAGGAAATTGTCAAACCTTGAATTGACAAGGCGCGGCGACATCTTGCAGCAAAAAGGAAAAATCATC
>WRCR01000488.1 GCA_009783865.1 Planctomycetaceae bacterium
TGAACATTTTTAATCGTTTGTTCCCCTCTATGTTCCCCAGTTTCAGCTCCTTTGCTTGCCTTTCTATGCACTTGTATGCACTTTGAACTCCAGAAAACCGACAAAAATTGTCGCTAAAAAACCAGCGAACGGGTGCAGAAAACTCGATACATGCCGCATTTTGTAGGGTAAAACAGGAAGTGGGCGATACAGGATTCGAACCTGTGACCTTCTGGGTGTAAACCAGACGCTCTAACCAACTGAGCTAATCGCCCAAACCGCCTTCAGTATAAACCAATTCGCCGTTCATTCAAGGGGTGTGCAAAACACCCTTCAATCCTACTTCACACTCTTCGTCGAATCGTAAAACCGCTGCAATTCCTCCTTCTCGCCAACTTCCGTAAATCGAATGTAATGGTACTTCTCACGACACTTCAATACCGGCATGTCCCGACACGGGTCGGTATCACACAACACAAACAACGGTCTATCAACGGGCGGCTTACGCCGCGCCGCTGCTATAATCTGCTCAATATCATGTCCATCAATCCGCACTACATCCGCTCCAAACGCCTTCAACCGCTCGTCAAACGGTTCCAAATTCATCACATCAGCCGTCTTGCCGTCACACTGGCAGCCGTTGACATCAACATATATGAGCATATTGCCGAGTCGATGATGCGCCGCCGCCTGCACCGCTTCCCAAAACTGTCCGCTCTGACATTCGCCGTCCGACATAAACATCACAACTCTTCCCGCATCGCCGCGCCGCTTTCGGGCAAAAGCAAGACCTGCCGCCTGACTAATGCCCTGTCCCAGCGAACCCGTTGTGACTTCCATTCCCGGCGAATGTTCTGCACCAATCATTTCGACCGTGCCGCCGTCCTTGTTATACATCGCCATTGCACCAGTATCCATTCTGCCGGTCTCAATCAACGCTGCATAAAGCACCAGAGCATATTGCGCCGGCGATAATATGAAGTTGTCGCAGTCCGGTTGTCCATTGCCGTTAAATGCCGCTCCGGTAAAAGCAGGCAAACACTTTCCGTTTTTATCTAAAGTCCCCGGCGTTCCCGGAAATTCCGGCGGTACAAGCGGGACTTCCAGCGGTGCCAGTTTCAATATCTTGCCGTACAAAACAGCAAAAATCTCCGCCGAAGAACACGCTTGCGAAAGATAACCGCCGTTATGCGTTAACGTATGTTCCAACACCCGCCGCCTTATTCCGGCAGCAATTTTTCTTATTTTCGGATACATATCGGCTTTCTTCACAAAAGCCGTCTCGGAAATTTCACTCATTGATATTCTCGAAATTATTCAACATGGTAATAACGGTACACGATTCTATCCTTTTTTGTATCCCATTCAAGGCAGCCGCAAACCGCCTAATAACAAGCCCTGACTCGAAAAATTTTTGCGAAGCCGAATCCCTAAAAAACAAGGCGCAAATGCCTGCCAATGCCCTTTTTTTACCTGAACTGCCTGATTTGACTTTGTCTTACCCATTTTAAAATTTAGTGGTGAGCGGCGAGTTGCGAGTAATAATAACCTGCGCAAATAATAACACAACCGCTAAAGTCGGCAAGAGCAAAAAGTGTCACTTTGAGTCCGATTACTTAGCCGATACTCCGGCTGTTTTTCACCGGCATTTCCGCCGGTTCTTCAGTCAAATACGAGCGGCGGATGATAACCCGCCGGTATTTAGCCTAACTGTATCAACATTCCATCTCCTTTTTCCCGAACATGATGAAGGAATCGCCGCATGTCGGCAATCACGACACCGATATACTGGTCATACTCATCGCCTTCAAAGTCGCTGGCATAGCCGCATCCCAACGCTTCCAGACGCTCTATGTTGCGGTATCGTTTCCGAAGCGTTTCTTCCGGTACCGCTTCAACTGCGGCGATAATTTCGTCCATTTTGTCGGCGGTAATGTACATACAGCCCGAATCGGAATTTACCGCTCGTCCCCAAGTGCCGAGCATGAAATTGAGCGGCGGGGTTCCCGGCATTTTGCAGTCGGTAAAAAGGTAAAAAATCAGGTCGAAATTCTGTTCGAGATTGCATTGGTCTTCACTTTTGCTAAAGGGCTGCCAATGTTCGGGAACCGTCGGCGGTGCCGGTCTCTCAATTTTTATTTCTGAAGGCTGACGCGAAAAAAAGTTCCACAAGCGCGTGTACCACGGTAAAATAACTCGAACATCGCTGTTTTTCTGGGTGATAATATATCCGTGTCCCGTTGAAAAAACATTGTGTGTGCCGTATCCTTGCATCTCGGCGAGTTGCTCCATCATGCTCCGCTTCCCAGTTGTGTAAAGGAACACGTCAAGCAGGTCGGGATTTGCTTCAATTTCCTTGATTTGCGCATCGGAAATACGCATCATTGATTGCCAAGTACTCATTGCAATGTTTCATGGATTTTGAATATCTAATGAATTATTATCAGCATTGTAGCATAATAGTGTTGCTTGCGCAACGCCGCTCTGATTGAAAAAACGACTCATCCAGTTCCGAAAACGTAATCCTCCACAAACATTTTTGATACATAGTCCTCGGTTCTTTTTTCACCGTTGCCGGTATTGTGAAACAACTGAGCAACACAGTTATCGACTCTCTGCCTGTCCCATTGCTTTGCCTTTTTGATGTACCCGTCCAAGTCCTCTTTGATGCGGCGTTTCGCAAGTTCAACATACTCATCTGAAATGTCAAAGCCGATGAATTGCCGCTTCAATGCAAGGGCGGCGATTGCCGTTGTTCCGCTGCCGACGAACGGGTCAAGCACAACTCCGCCTTCTTCGCAAAAACACTGTATAAAATCGTACGGCAATTTATCAGGATACGTTGCCGGATGATTGTGTTTCAAGCGTGAACCGTCGCCAGCGGTCATATATTCCCAAACGGTGCCGGGACACTTCA
>WRCR01000489.1 GCA_009783865.1 Planctomycetaceae bacterium
CATCGCCTTGCGCTTGCCGTCTGCAAACACAGTTGCTGGTAAATACATGAATGTAAAAACGAAACAACTTCAGAATTGTTCGCTAAAAAACTTGCAATCGGATTGCCGGCGGACTGCGTTAACTTGCGCATACGCTTCTTTCGTGTTATAATTCTGCTTTGCGATTCGCTTTTTAATTCCTTTGTTTCAAATTCATTCGGGAAGACCTTTATGCCGTGGGACTTAATCCGGTTTATTCTTGCTGTTATTCTCATCACCGCTCTTTTCGGCTGGTACGCTCTGTTTCCAACACAGACCGTACATTCCGACCGTAAAGCCGAAGGAAAAACAATGGGAACACACTACACCGTCAAGGTGTTTCAGTTTCCGATAACGGTCTCCGCTAATTCGCCTGCCGACAACGACAAAGTGAACGCCCCTTGGAAAAAATTAGCCGAAGAGATTCAAAACGAATTCGACCGGATTGACAACCTGATGTCCACCTATAAATCGGATTCCGAAGTCGGCAGATTCAACCGTTCTGAATCTGCCGAGTGGTTCGAGGTTTCGCCGGAGACCGCCGAAGTCATTGCCCTTGCGCTGGAAATTGCCGAATTATCCAGCGGAGCGTTTGACATCACCGTTGCGCCGCTCGTTGACATCTGGGGATTCGGTCCCGGTATTCCCGCTGTCGGTCTAGAGGAACTAAAAGCAAAAACGGAAGAAGCAAAAAGTAAAACTGGTTATGCGAATCTCGAAGTCCGCCGCGGTTCGTCTTCGCAGAAACCGGCAATCAAAAAAGCACTGCCCGAGTTGACGATTGATTTGTCCGGCATTGCAAAGGGATATGCTGCCGATGCCGTCGGGAAGTTGCTCGAAAAGAAAAAATTGACGAATTACATGGTCGAAGTCGGAGGCGAAGTCCGATGCAGCGGAAACAAAGGGACAATGGGCGAATGGAACATCGGCATTGAAAAACCGCTGCTCACCGAAGAGAAAAATGAATTTACCGGCTTGCAGCGGGAGTTGCCGCTCAAAAATATGTCTCTCGCTACAAGCGGCGGCTCTCATAATTACCGCATTATTGATGGTAAGTATTTTTCGCATACCATAGACCCGCGCACAGGATTTCCGGTGGAATTGTTCTCCGAAACCGAAGGAAAACCCGACTTTAACATCGGCTCGGTTTCGGTTCTTGACAGGGCATGTGCAAGAGCGGATGCACTTGCGACCGCGTTCATTGTACTCGGTGAAAAAGAAGGATTGGCGTTAGCGGAAAAAGAAAAGATTCCCGTTCTGTATCTGCTGCGTTCCAAAGACAACAGCATCACGGAACGGGCTTCGTCATATTTTCCGAAGTAATCTTACCGCACGGATTGCGTCCGAATTTTCCGTGTTTTATCCGCCGGAGTGAATTCTTGTTTCAGCGTGTACTGCATGCGGTACACATCTTCGTTCATTTCTTCGTAATAATTTTTCAGGATAACGGTTGCCCGAAAGCCCAAATTTTTGAAACATAGCAGTGCGGGCAGATTAGTTTCCCGAATTTCGGTAATGATTTTACTGCGTCCCTGCGTTATTAGTTTCTTTATTAACGCCGCTGCCATTTGCCGGGCAAAACCTTTGCGCTGGTATTCCGGCACAACGGCAAGGTTGAGCAGATGTATCCGATTTTTCGGAACACTGTATACCATAAAGCCGACGATGCGGTTTTGATATTCGGCAGTCATTCCGAGGCAGTTCCGCTGGCGCAGTGTTTGGATGAAATTGTCTTCTGTCCAAGGATATTCGAAGCATTTTCGTTCAATATCGATGACTTCCGGCAAGTCCTTGCGCACCATCCAGCGTACTTCAATTTTATCTTCGTTATGCGAGTCCATTCTCGTTTGTCCTAAAAATGAATGAATTAAATTCGATTGCGGACAATAACGATTTACGATGTTTTATGCAAGACGAAATTTTGAGCCGACACCGCCGCCCGGAGGTCGGCGGCGGCGGCCAATCTCCACAAATTTTTTACACACCCGACTTTGAAAGAGACGGGGGGTTGCCTCTTGCCAAAAAATTACCGGTAGGATAAAATAAAACGAATTCCTGTGCTGAAATTTTTCCCAATAAAAAATGAAACTGTTATGAGAATTACCATGAAAATTACATTCGCTTTTTTCTTCTCACTTATTTTTGCATTTGTGTTGGACATTGCCGTGTTTGCGCAAGTACCGTTAGTGTATCCGACTCCCGAAAATGTCAAATGGATTACCAATCCGTCCATTGACGTTATCGCCAATCCGAAAATGAAATGGGCAGACGACTCCCGAAAAAAAGACACTGACGGCAAGCCCGTTCCGTTTTCAAAAGACCCGACCGTTATCAAGTTTCAAGGACGCTACCTGATGTACTTTTCGCTGCCGCCGATAACAGGCGACAAAAGCGGTGTCGGCTGGATTATCGGCATTGCAGAAAGCAAAGACCTCGTTCAATGGAAAACGATTGCTGCGCTGCCGCCGTTTCAGGATTGCGACAGAAAAGGTCATTGCGCCCCCTGTGCAAGGGTATGGAACAACCGCGTTTATATGTTTTATCAGAGTTACGGCACCTTTGCAGACGACGGCATTTGTCTCGCTTGGTCGGACAACGGAATTGACTTTACACCACACAGTCAAAATCCGATATTCAAACCGCGAGGCGATTGGACTAACACCAGAGCAATCGATGCCGATGCATATATTTTCAAAGGCAAACTGTTTTTGTACGGTTCAACCCGCGATGCCAAAGGCGTTTATCAGAAGACCGTTGTTGCAACGGCTGACCCCGAAGGATTGAAAGACCCGGAAAATAAGTTGGGACGCAATGCATGGACGCTGGCATTTGACGGCGCAATCCTTGAACCGCAGTTACCATGGGAAACG
>WRCR01000490.1 GCA_009783865.1 Planctomycetaceae bacterium
AATTTCTTTTTCGCGAGGGACACCCTCGTTAGTACTGTATGACAATGCGTACATAGCAACTGGAATTGAGCTCCCAATAAACACGAGATAAATCCCAGTCCACTTGAGTTTATGTAACCACCACATCAAATAATCGTACCACAATTTATCGTTCTCATCAGGAGTCATTGGTTTTTTGGTTTTTGGCATATCAAATTGGGGTAGGTAACTGAAGCGATTATTGGTATCTTTCGTTTGCCAACAAGAGAACGCTCTAGAACAGGAGCGATGCGTTCAAAAGATGGTTTCTTCCCGCGGTCAAATGCGGTGCGCTAATACTTAACGCTGAAGATTACCCACAGAACATGCGCAGACGCTCCCTTACGGAAGCACGCCGCTATTCATGTTCTTTGGTTATCTTCACACTGCAACGCAGTTTTGACCGTGAAGTCAACCAATCCGCTTTTTTAACCGCCGACTATGGTCGGCGGCTCGTAAAACGGCTTTTGAATTGCTGACGAACTCTAATTCATTCCATCCGGCAACGCGCCGGACGGGTATTTCTAATTACAAGAATTAGTTTATCATATTTTTTCGGGGAATGCAATAGGCGTGAAAAGATATTGCCGTTTTCATGATTTATCTCTATTTAACACATTTTCACAGCACATTTGAGTGCGCAAGCGACGGTGCGATTTCTATTGCCTTTTGAATTACGGGGTCTTTATTGGTACCCAGATTGTTCAACGCCGGAAGCGGCACCGGTACTTTTCCGTTGAACGGCTTCGCCGCCGTTACCCGTGTTCCTAAATCGACTTTGTGATCCGGCTCAACTCCCATTCCGCTATATGCTTTGCCAAGCGGAGAAAAGAATTTTTCTACCGTCATCCGCAAGCCGGCTGACGAAACGTTTGTCCGACCGCTGTCAATCGGAATAATTTCCTGAATCGTTCCTTTGCCGTAACTTCGTGTACCGATGATAACACCGCGTTCATGGTCACGAATCGCACCGGCAACAATTTCCGACGCGCTGGCACTTTCGCCGTCAATTAGAACAATAAGCGGCATATTCAGCGTATTCTTTTTCGTTGCCATATACGGCGTATCAATCGTACTCTGTCTGCCGCGGGTACGGACAATCACGCCGTCCTCGATGAACATGTCGGCAACTTCCACGCCCATTTGAAGCAAACCGCCCGGATTATGCCGCAAATCAAGAACAAGACGCGACATTCCTTGACGCTCCAATGAAGCAATCGCATTTCGCAACTCCGCACAAGTGTTCGATTGAAAGCCCGTCAGTTTTACATAACCGATTCCCTTGTCGAGAAATCGAACACCTTCAACGCTTGATACCTCAATCTTGCGGCGGACAATGTCGTACTCTTTCGAGTCCGTTTCGCCGTAATGCTGAACCGTCAATTTAACCATTGTTCCGTCTTTGCCCTGCAACAAGTCGCCGGCGGTATCCGTGTCTTTTCCTTTTGTAGCAATGCCGTTGACGAAGTGAATTCTGTCACCGCCGCGCAAGCCCGCCTGCTGCGCCGGACTATTTGGAATAACCCGCACAACGTAAAGCGATTCACTGTCGGACTTTAACTGAATACCGAGTCCGACAAATTTACCGGAAATCATCGCATGAGTATCGGCAAGTTGTCCCGGTGTTAGATAACTCGTGTAAGGGTCAAGCGAATTGACAATTCCGCAGGTAAATTCCATTAACAAAACAACGGGATTAATACTCAACTGTTTCATTGATGTCTCAACGATATACAGAACGGCATTTCGCAAGTCCTCTTTATTCCGTATTTCCCAGCCCGCTGCGGTTTGATTCATGTCGGCGATGAACTTTTCAATCTTGTCAGACGAATCTTCCAGTCCGTTTTCTTTCCGAAAATAAGAATCGCCCAGCGCGATTTCAACGTCCTGCATTCCATATCGGAAAAATTCGTCCCAGTCCAAGGTTTCGATATAGTTCGATTGGAGACGAAAAATAATCTCATCGTACTGCCGTAATGCTTCAACAAAACTGACCGATTGCAGCGTTTTCAAATAACTTGAGTCGTGAAAACGCCGACTGACATCGTAATGGAATCTGGCAATGCGAAACCTGTTCATCAATCCGCTGTCATTGCGGTAAGTTCTCAAAGCGATTTCGTAGTGAGTCAGTGCGTCTGACCAATGTGATTTCTCTTCTAAGAGCCGACCGGTTTGAAATACCTCTGCTAGTTCGTCGGAATCATGCAAAACCGGCAACGGCATCGGGGTGCGCTGCATCAAAGATTTGCGGTATGTTTCGTCAGTTTGCTTGTCCGACGTTTCCGGTATCAATCGGCGCGGCGGCGACAGCGGTTCTTCCGAAATATCAGTTAAGGGCGAATCCACAATTCTGATATGCGGGGCTGCCGGATTTTTCTCGAAACGTAAAACAGGTTCGCTGCCGTTATAACGGGAATTATCGTTTGAATAGATATTATCGTCAAAAACCGGAAATGGAAGCGGTGCGGCTTCCGGCGGAATCACCGTCTTGGGAATTGTTATGGTCTGCGAAACGGGCGAAAAAGCCGGCGGAGTGAACTTGATACCTGACTGCGCTAAAGCGGGTGCAGGCAGTGAGAAAAACGCCGCAAAAAGAACAGAAGCGATGCTGAAAACACGCAATGGTGCTGCCGATAAAATATATCGGCAACAGCCGTAAATGCCGTTATCATTGGGGTTCGCTGCGGATTGGTTCATCGTTTTCAATGTATGTTATGAAATGTTGTTCAGGGGACTGAACGGAGGGGAATAGAAAATGCGTGAACGAAAACACTTCCCTGTTAGAACGGTGACGCTATCCTGAACGTCATCACGATAAACGAATCAACTCAAACAAATCCAATATAACGGA
>WRCR01000491.1 GCA_009783865.1 Planctomycetaceae bacterium
GTAATACCGCCTTTTTCGCCCGATACAACGTTCAGATTCAAAATCTTGTCAAGCAGCGTTGTTTTCCCGTGGTCGACGTGCCCGAGTACTGTCACCACCGGCGGTCGCGGTTTCAAGGTCTCCGGCGGGTCTTCCTGTTCAAAAACATCTTCCGCTAGTTGGTCTTCCAATGTAACTTGGTCACGGATAGCAAGGGATAAGTTCAATTCAGCCGCAAGCAGTTCCACCGCGTCTTTGTCTAACATTGCGTTTATATTTAGTCCCTTTATACCGAGTCCCATCAATTTTGGTAATAAAACAGCGACCGCAACACCGGTGCTTTCGGAGAATTGTTTCACGGTACACGGCGGTTGTAATACGATGTCTGTTTTTCGTTCCGCAGCCGTGTTGACTGATTTCCCGCGAATCTTTTGGCGATGTAGTTTGTTCGCCAGCATCTCACCGTCGTTGTCACCATCTTGTCTATTCCGGCTGCGGTCAGAACCTCTCCGCCGCCGTTTGTCAGCAAGCGGCACTTCGGTTTCGACGAATCCGCCCTTTTTGCCTTTTCTAACCGGAGTATCAACGACAGTAGTATCGTCTGGAACGGTCTTTTGTCCTTTGTCTTTGCCCTTCTTTTTCTTATCCTTGCCGCCGACTTTGTCTTTGTCTTCTTTTTTATCTTTTGTACGCTGCTGGTCGTCAGTTACCGCTTTGATTAGCGATTCAACCTTATCGATGTTTCCTGCGGCGGCTGCTTTTCGCATTTCCTCCGTCAACTTCATCACCGGTTTCATCGCTGCCGGTTCTTTTCCGACTTGCGGGGTCGGCAGTTTTGCTTTCGGAACAGTTGCTAAATGAATTTTGGGACCGCCTGTTTTGCCGCCTCTTCCGCCGTCTCGGTCACTGCCGTCCTTTTTCCTGTCAAGCAAATCCCGCATCGGACCGCGGTAAGTTTCGCCTCTTGTATTGGCAGCATATCCCTTTTCGGTAAAGCCCATTGCAACCGGTGTTTTCGGCTGCTGCCGCTGCTTTCTGTCAGAACCCTGCTGCGCTTTTTTGTTCGGTTGAGAATCGCCGCGTTTTCCGTCACTCTTTTTTCCGTCCTGCGGATCTTTCCCTTTATCCTTATCTTTACCTTTGCTTCTCTTTTTGCCTCGTCTGTCGCGGCGAAGGTCAGTCCGCTCTTCCAATTCGGACAAATCAATGTGTCCAAGTGGTGCCGGAAGCGTAGGCACCGTCTTAAGAATCGGTTTTCCTGCCGCAGGCGTCTCCGGCGGTTTTTCCGCATCAGAACTGTCACCGACAACTTCCAGTTTCTTTTCGTCCTCTTGGACAGAAACGATTTCCGCCACTGGTTTTTCCGGCGAGGTTGCAACCGTTTCCGGCTGCTTCTCCGACAACACAGCGGGTTCTGTTTCGGGCTTTGTTGCGGGCTTTTTTTCGGGTCTTACTTCTTCTGGAACTTTCGTTTTTACAACAACCGGTTCGCCAGCAGGCAAGACCGGTTCTTCAATGGATTCCGGTTGTTTTTCAAACGGAATTTCAATTTCCTTTTCAGGTTCCTTCACCGGTTCAGATGCCGGAGCAGCGGTTTTTACTGACGGTTCTGCCGGTTTTTTTGTGTCAAGAATTACCGGGACCTTTTCGCCGGTTTTTCTACCGCTGCGCAGTTGTGATGCATCAATCGGCTGTACAAAATGGGCGGGCTTTTCTTTTTTCTTTTTCCACGCCTCTACGGTTTGTTTTTCTTCATCTTCGCTTAAACTCGATAACTGTGTCTTCGGCTCAATCCCGATTTCTTTCAGAAAAGCGAGAAGTTCCGATGAAGTCGTATCCAGTTTTTTCGCAAGTGCGTGAATTCTGATAGGCGGCAAGTGTCAAACCTCTTCCAAATCTGAATGAAATTTATCAGTATCTAAAAAATCCGTTACATAAAACAGCGTCCTATTCGGGGTTTATTCGGGCTAGACGAAAAATCACAAAACATCACGTTGTTTTTAACTCCAATAAAAAAACAGTAAAAACAATGAAAAACTCCAAAACCAATTACGCCGTCTCTTCAGCAGCATATTCCTCTGCATTATCGGCAGTATTATCAGCAGTTGCTCTGCCGGTCAGTTCTTCCTGCTCGGCAAAATGTTCCGCTTGTTCGATTATTCGTTCCGCTTCTTCGAGTGAAACGGCACCCATTTCCGCCAGCACGTCCGGTTCGATAATCGAAAGGTCATCGTAAGTTAAAAACCCTTCGCAGACCAAACTGTCAGCAAGTTCCGAAGTTACACCGTCAATGCGGGTAAAATCCTCTATTGCTCTTTCAAGGTCGGCATCGAGTTCTTCGCGGGTCATAATCTCAACATCCCAGCCGACCAACTTGGTTGCAAGCCGGACATTCTGTCCGTGGCTGCCAATTGCCAATGACCGCTGTTCGGGGTCAACTAAAACAATCGCTCTTCCCAGCAGTTTGCAAAGAATCGTCTCTTCGATTTCTGCCGGTTTCAAAGCGTTAGGAATGTATTCTTGAAAATCGGGACTCCAAGGAATAACGTCAATCCGCTCGTTGTTGAGCGCATTGGTGACTTCACGGATTCTGCTTCCCCGCATACCGATACAAGCACCAACGCAGTCAATTTTATGGTCGCTGCCGTACACTGCTATTTTCGACCGATAGCCGGGTTCGCGGGAAACGCCTTTGATTTCGATTATCGCATCTTGTATTTCGGGAATTTCCTGTTCGAAAAGTTTCTGAACGAAAAGCGGACGCGTCCTACTCAAAACGACTTTTACTTTGTTGCCGTTTTTCCTGACTTCAATGACCAGCGCGCTGATACGGTCTCCGTTGCGGAGCGATTCTCCCGGAATTCTTTCGCTGCGGGGCAGTAC
>WRCR01000492.1 GCA_009783865.1 Planctomycetaceae bacterium
ACTACTGATGCCGGACGAAAAATCATTCGGTATAACAATGACCACCCGCACCCTGCCTTTGATTAACGCATCCTCCGCCTCTCTTCGGCTGTTGTAAGAAACAGCGTCAAGATAATCCGTTGCACAAAACGCTTGAAACAACGACTGCGCAGCCGGTGACCGGTCTTCGAGTACAACCGCTGTCTTGACGTGTTTGGCATCAAGCGACATTCCGTATCCGAAAACAAACAGGAGAATCATCGGCAGAACAAACGCAATCAAAATACTGCTGGGGTCGCGGAACACCTGCAAGTATTCTTTCGTCATCAGGGCTTTGAGTTGCCGAATTCTGCTAAACATATTTCAGTGTATATCACTTCTTTCTATCATTTTTATAAAGGTCTCTTCCAGCGTTTCGGAAAAAGTTATCCGTTTCAATTCTGCCGGTGTATCTTCGGCGATTTTTTCGCCGCGATAAATCAAACCGATGCGTCCGCAGTATTCCGCTTCGTCCATGAAATGCGTCGTTATCAAAACCGATACGCCGCGTCGCGCCAACGCATTGATATGCCCCCAAAATTCCCGCCGGGTAAGCGGGTCAACTCCAGATGTCGGCTCATCCAAAAACAACACGTCCGGTTCATGCATAAGTGAACACGCCAATGCTAACCGCTGCTTGAAGCCAAGCGGCAGCAAAGAAGAATTAGTATCGGCGTACTGCTGCAATTCAAACATTTCCAGCATTTCATTGACCGCCGAGCGTTTCCGGTTGAATTTCAAACCGTAAGTTCCCGCAAAAAACGAAAGATTCTGTTTTACCGTCAAATCACCATAAAGCGAAAATTTCTGCGCCATATAACCAAGTCGGGAACGCGCTCTCGACGGCGATTTCAACAGATTATGTCCGGCGATGAATCCTTCGCCTTCTGTCGGTTTTAACAAACCGCAAAGCATCTTGAACGTTGTACTTTTACCCGCTCCATTCGGTCCGAGCAAACCGAAAATCTCTCCGTGTCTAATCGCAAAGTTATTGTCCCGCACCGCCGTAAAGTTGCCGAACCGCTTCGTCAAATGTTTCGCCTCAACGACAATCTCGTTGTCACGAATCACCCGTTTAGTCGGACTGATTTTGTTAAACGGCGACTCCTTTTTTCTTTCACCGCCTAGCAGTTCGATAAACGCATCTTCAAAGCGTACCTTACCGAGTTGCTGCATCAACTCCTTCGGATTGCCGAAGAAGAGCATCTTCCCTTCGTTGAGAAGAAGCACATCGTTCAATCTTTCCGCCTCATCGAGATACGCCGTTGACCAAAGAACGGTAACATCATCGTTCAGCAAATTTTGCACGATTTGCCGAAGTTCCCGGCGGCTAATCGGGTCAACACCAACACTGGGTTCATCAAGCAGCAGCACTTTCGGCATCTTGACGAGAACGCAAGCCAAGCCGAGTTTCTGTTTCATACCGCCGGAAAGTTTTCTTGCCAATCGGTCTGTGAACGCCGCTAAATCAGTAAATCGCAACAATTCAGCAAACCGCTCTTTGCGTTCCTTGCCGACAACATTCTGCAAGTCAGCGTAAAGATTTAGATTTTCCTGAACGGTTAAATCCTCATACAGTCCGAAACGCTGCGGCATATAACCGAAAAGCGATTTCAATTTCAATGTGTTGCGGACTGTATCGAGATGCGTGACGCTGCCCGACGCATTGCGGATACTAACGGTAATTTTTCCGTGTTCCGGTTCCAGCAGACCGGCAAGCAGCCGCAGCAAGGTGGTTTTTCCTGCGCCGTCAGGTCCGACAAGACCGGTGATTTGCCCGGCTTTAATATTTGCCGAAATGTTATCAAGGGCGGTCTTGCCGTCAAGCCGTTTTGTTAAACTATCAATGATAATCATTTGTCGTAAAGCAGGCGGACTGTCACCGGCATACCTTGCCGCAGACCATTGTCAGGATTGTCGGCAATAACCCGAAGACGATAAACTAAATCCGTGCGGAGTTGCGGGGTCTCCACATTCTTCGGGGTAAATTCCGCTTCCGGTGAAATGTATCCGACTTGCCCCAGATATGGTTCATTCGGGCGGCTGTCCGTGTAAATTTCCGCTTTCATTGCCGGGAATACTTTACCCAAATCAGGTTCGGGAACATAAACGTAAATCCAGACCGCATCTTTCAATGAAAGCGTTGCAACCAGTTGTCCCGCTTGAACGACTGCGCCTTCTTCTTCAATGCGGGTCAAGATAATTCCATCATTCGGGCAGCACAATTCTGTGTCTTCCAACGCCGTTTTCGTTTTATCAAGATTCGCCTGTGCTTCGGCAAGTTGCGCTTTTGCCGCCGCAATTTCTTCTTTACGAAATCCTTCAATTAACAAGTCAAGTTTTTGTGTTGCCAGGCGGACTTTAGCATTTGCTTCGTCATATTTCGTTTGCGCAATATCAAAATCCCCTTGAGCAATTGCTTTTTCGGAAAGAAGTTTTCCAGCGCGTCCTAATTCGACTTCCGCTAATTTCAATCCTGCTTTTGCTTCGTCAAGTCCAGCCCTTGCCTGTTCAATCTCTTGTGGACGCGAACCGTTTTTCATTTGCTCATACTGCACCGCCGCCTTATCTAATTGGGCTTGAGCGGCGGCTTGACTTTCAGCGTAAGGACGTTTATCAAGTTGAGCGATGATTTGTCCTTTTTCTACGAAATCGCCTTCTTCGAAGTTTATTTTTTCAATTCGTCCGCTGACGCGAAACCCCAGATTAACCCGCCGAATTTCCACGTTTCCGAAGAGTTGCAGATACTCCATCTGTTTCGCTTCCTGTTTCTTCTCCCAGGAAGTGTAAGCATAAAATCCGCCGCCTGCCGCAGCAAGCAGGAGTATTAAGA
>WRCR01000493.1 GCA_009783865.1 Planctomycetaceae bacterium
TAGTTGACCCGCCGAATACGCCGATTAGTGCCGGCAGTGCCGGTATTGAGTTAGCGTTCCGTCCGCAGTTTATAACGGTGGTCGCACAGCAGATTGCGGTGTTATTTCATCATCACAATCCGAACACTTCGAGACGGATGGATGCCGACAACATGAAAATGCACACGATGGATTAACTTCGTTTAACGGGCGGTTCGTAGAACCGCCGCTAAACGGAAATTATGTGATAAATAAACAATCAATGTTCAAACGAATTTTAATAGCGAATCGCGGAGAAGTAGCACTGCGGGTGCTGCGTGCCTGCCGTGAAATGGGTATCGAAACCGTTGCGGTCTTCAGCGAAGCCGACAGCGGGGCAAATTATCTGGAATTAGCCGACAAAGCAATCTGCATAGGACCGGCAAAGTCCGCCGACTCTTACCTGAAAATCAACCGGATTATCAGTGCCTGCGAAGTCGGTGAAGCAGATGCGGTGCATCCGGGCTACGGCTTTCTTTCGGAAAATGCACACTTTGCCGATGTCTGCCGAAGTTGCAATTACGAATTCATCGGACCAACCAGCGAAGCAATGGCGTTAGTCGGCGATAAAAACACCGCCAAAGAAGTAGCCAAGCGCGCCAATGTTCCCTGCGTGCCGGGGTCAGACGGCTTGATACAATCCGAAACGCAAGCGTTGTCCTTTGCCCACAAGGTCGGTTTTCCCGTCCTGATTAAAGCAACGGCAGGCGGCGGCGGACGCGGTATGCGGATTGCCCGCGACGCAGCGCAGTTGTCAACGGCTCTGGCACAAGCGGTTCAGGAAGCGCAGAACGCTTTCGGAAATGGAGGCGTGTATCTCGAAAAACTGATAGAAGCACCGCGCCATGTGGAAGTTCAAATCATTGCAGATACCTTCGGCAACGTTGTACATTTGTGGGAGCGGGACTGTTCAATGCAGCGGCGGCACCAAAAGTTGCTGGAAGAAAGTCCGGCACCGAATCTCAAACCATATGTCCGTAATGCTATGTGCGAGGCGGCGGTGCGAATTGTCAAGGAAGCAAAATACACCAACGCTGGAACGGTAGAATTCATTGTTGATAAAGAGCAGAATTTTTATTTTATCGAAATGAATGCGCGGATTCAAGTCGAACATCCGGTCACGGAAATGGTCACGGGCATTGATTTAATCAAAGCGCAGATACGGGTTGCGGCAGGCGAACCGCTGCCCTTCAAACAGAGCGATGTAAAACAGCGGGGACATTCGATTGAGTGCAGAATCAATGCGGAAGACCCGACACATAATTTCCGACCTTGTCCGGGAACTATCGAAAAATTAGTAGTACCGGGCGGTTTCGGTGTACGATTTGATTCTCATGTTCATGCGGGATATACGGTTAGTCCTGTATATGATTCGATGATAGGAAAACTGATAGTGCATCAGCCGACGCGCCGGGAAGCAATAGAATGTATGCGCCGATGTCTGAATGAATTGACGGTAGAAGGTATCAAGACCTCGGCACCGGTGCAGTTGCAGATATTGGAACATAAGGATTTTCAGGAAGGCAACGTCGATACCTCGTTCATTGAACGGAAGTTGATGAAGAGCGGTTGACTTCTCATTCCTTGTTTTTTTTGTTTCAAAACCGCTTCGCATAACATCCCCGCTAAATTTGGCAAGAGCAAAAAGTTCCGCTGAAATCTGTGAATAAGAAAGAATTTGCAATCGGACTGGCAGGGTTACAGTACGCTAACATGTGTTATAATACGAAAAAACACCATGTCCTACCTTGCTGAATTAACCACTTACATTTTGGCAAACACCGCCGGAATTGCACCAGAAAAACGGAAACAATACACCGATTACTTTTTTTTCCTGCAAACCGGCTGCGGCGGTTTTGCGAATCGCGCTGGCGTTCCCGACATATATTACACCGGCTTTGCCCTTCGCGGACTGTTTCTGTTAAATGCCCTTTCGCCAGATGACCGCAGAACAACAACAGGGGCGGAATACCTGAAAAAACAAAACGTGATTGAACTCAATGCCGTCGAAATGCACGTTTTGCTCTACTGCGAAACATTGCTGTCGTTTGTTTTCGGAACGGAAATACCGCTGACAAGAAAAGAATTATATCGGCAGCAAATCAACAAATACAAGCGGGAAGACAACTGTTTTGCTGCATCGGAAAAAACACCGTATTCGAGTACTTATCATACTTTTCTTGCGGCAACTTCACTTGAATTGATCGGTATTGAAGAAGAAAAACAAAAGATTCCGACCATTCCGATTTTGAAGCGGCAGCAAAAAGACGGAGGTTTCACAGAATTAAATGTTCTGCACCGGAGCGGAACGAATCCGACTGCCGCCGCCGTTGCCTTTCTGAAAATGCAGGGTACCGTGCCGAACAATAGCGATGCGGTAGTCCGTTATCTTGCGGACAGTCAACTTTCAAACGGCGGATTTCGGGCTAACTCCGTTCTTGAAATTGCGGACTTATTGAGTTCCTTTACCGCATTTACAGCATTGCGGGACTTGAATTCGCTTGAATCCGTCAACTGCGAAACGCTGAAGCATTTTGTACGAAGTTGCAAGACCGCAGACGGCGGCTTTTGCGGCAGCGATTGGGACACACAAAGCGATGCAGAATATACGTTTTACGGATTCGTACTCGAATCGCTGCTGGATAGGGACAACTAGTTAGGGCGAATTAAATTCAGTCATTAGCAAAAATTGAACTCACTAAACAGTCCGATTGCAAGTTTTCAGAATCCCAATAGTTTAATGAAGTTTTTCGGTTTGTTGGCGACACCTATTGCCTTTTTCGTCACCGCCTTGGTCTTGTCTCCCCACGTCCGCAATAGCGTCAA
>WRCR01000494.1 GCA_009783865.1 Planctomycetaceae bacterium
GAAAACAAAACACTTTCGTAAATTGTATCTTTTTGCACATGATGACTACCTATTTTAACATTATTCTACCCATTTTAACATTTCTCAATAATAGCCGCCGGTGACTACCGGCGCAAATGATAACATATCCGCAAATGTTGGCAAGAGCAAAAAGTGCCAGTTTGAGTGGTGAGTGGCGAGAGAGCCGGTGACTGTGTCGTCGGTACTTCCCGGTAGGAATGAATGTCGACCAATATCAATACGTAGTAAAAGGTATTCCACAATTCTTAATCTCAATTCTTTACGCAGTGCGTGAACATTTCAATCGCTTTCCGGTAGTGCGTTCAACTCAATTGGGCACGCACTGCGAGTCCAATTGGGAACTGCAAGTAAAACAAGAGTGTAGAAGACCGTTCAAAACCTAAAATAGATGATTTTGAGAACATGGGAAAACACAAAAATTGCCTATATTTTAGTACTTTTGTAATTCTCCTAAATTGCCAAAGTTTTGTCGCAAAGTGGGAGTACATTTTCCGCAAAATGGGATTGATTTTTAGGAAATAGTGTACGATAATACAATTAGTATTATGTTTTCTATACAGTAAAAACATTTTAGGATAAACAAAGATGGAAAAGACAAAAGTTGTTTTGGGTGATTTGAGAGGGGGGGAAACGAATCAATTTCAACAATCCGTTTAGCGGGCGGTTCGTAGAACCGCCGCGCGACTCTTCTACGAAGCGTCCGTTAAACGAAGGTTTTACCCTCGTCGAACTTCTCGTAGTAATTGCAATCATCGGTGTTTTGATTGCACTTCTTTTGCCCGCTGTTCAAGCCGCTCGAAAACCACAGTAGATTCGGTACTATTAATAACGGGAACGGTGTACCGCGTTCACAAACTCAACGCGGTGCCTTCGCTCCCACCACCTATCTCGGTCTGAACGCAATCGTCGACGGAACCTCGAATACATTGATGTTCGGAGAACGTTGCCTTGCAGAATATCGTGCTGTAGATAAAGGGCCCGGAAGGGTTAAAGAAACGATGTTTTGTGCCAACCCCAGCACCGGCATCGGGCTCAGTTATGGTAATTGGGGTACTTCCGGAAGAATAAACTGTTTCGCGACTACTACTGACGGAATAGAGTACCGTGCTGCGACTGACTCAGAAAAGGTTTACCACTCTTATGGCTGGGCTTATGCGATAGGTCAGGCCTGGCATACAGTATTTACTGCTGCCATGCCGCCAAACAGTCCGTCCTGCGTGGATTCCGATGGTTCTCGCGGCTATGTTTCGTCTGTGACAGTATCGAGTTACCATTCCGGCGGTGTCAATGTTACGCTCATGGACGGTGCTGTTAGATTCGTTTCGGAGACGATTGACTGCGGTCCTACTAATGCTGGTTTTCCTACCTATAACAGTCCGTCGGGACCGTCACCGTTTGGCGTTTGGGGAGCATACGGCACACGTGACGCTGGTGAAACAGTTACTTTATAGTTAATTTTAATACGACAATGGAACATTATATCACTTGCTTTTTAGCGTTGTTTTTTTGTATTTCAGGATGCAGCAGAACACCGGAGGAACTGACCGGTTTGTCACCGGTTACCATTACTGTCGTCAACGGCGATACTCCCATACCGGGTGTTCGTGTTTTACTAAACATGGAAGCCGACAGCCGCATATGGTCTTCCACCGGTGTAACGAATGCGTCTGGCGTTGCGGTGATTTCATCTACACTTCGTACCCACAACAAAGCGGGAGCGAAACCCGGAACGTATAAGGTTACTCTTATGCAGTCGATAACGCTTCCGCCGGAGTTACAGCCGACGGAAGAAGAAACTGAAGCGGCGATTCCCAATGCGCCGATGCAAGCCAAGCGTACTGAATACTTTGCAAAGAATCGTGTGGTTCCGCAGGCATTTGAGGATATAACGACGACTCCGATTGAACTGACCGTGATAGAAAACACCCCGGCAGCACTTACCGTGGATGTCGCAAAACGTTAGCGCAGGATTATTTTAGCGCAAAGATTTTAATCCTGCGCTAAAAATCTTCTTGCATTCGGACTGTTATGCCGGTAAAATGATTTTGTTCTTGTGTACCTAATACTTCCTTTAACTCATTATGTTACCATGCAAAACAAATTATCATTTTCTCTTTGTTTTTTCATTTTCCTTTCTGTAGCATTTGGTCTCGCTGCTGAATCGGAAAAGCCGCTGCGGAAATTAGACGATTCGCCCGCCAAAGCCGGTGAATGGGGACATCGTCCGATGGACAAACAGACCGTTGCCGTCACGCCGCCGTCTTTCGTTTGGAGACCCGAAAAGGATTTAGTCCGCTGGCAACTCCTCGTCAAAAATACTGCAACAGGTAAGACCGTTATCGATAAAGAAGTTGACATTTACAATGTTTTCACGCCGTCTGAAAAACTGTCTGCCGGTTCATACTCTTGGCAATATCGCGGCTTTGACAAAAACGAAACCGCTACTGCTTGGAGTATCGAAAGAAAATTTACAATACCGGCTGACGCTAAAATTATGCCGCTGCCGCCGAAAGAACAATTGTTCAGCAGAATACCGAAAGAGCATCCGCGGATTTTCGTACGACCGGAAATGCTCCCGCAACTTCAACAATACGCCAAAAAAGAATTAGCAGACGACTTCAACGGACTGATTAAACGCTGCGAAGCCCTGCTGAAGAATCCGCCGGACACAACAGAACCGCCGCTTTACCAAGCAGGAAAAAGAGTCGCCGATGAACTCAGTACCTGGTGGGGAAACCGCGAAAAGACGATTGCCGTTCTGGAAAATGCCGCTATGCTCGCCTTCGTTTGGAATATCAGCCGTGAAGAAAAATATGCCGCTC
>WRCR01000495.1 GCA_009783865.1 Planctomycetaceae bacterium
CAGATTTTGTCGTTTTTTGTCTTTATTGGCGAGTCATTTTTACTTTTTTGCGTCGGCATGAAGCACTGCAAGCGGGAAATCGGATACTCAAAAATGATAAAATGACTTTTTCAGGAACGACTAGAATACATCTCATGAAAAACATTTTTTTATTAACGTTGGCTATTGCTTTTTTAGCGGCATCGGTGTTTGCCGATGACGCTCAATTCTTGAAATACATCGGCAAGCCGAACTTGCCCGGCAGCGGTAAGAACATCGTTCTTGTCTCCGGAGATGAAGAATACCGCAGCGAAGAAATGGTAGTACAACTCGGCAGAATCCTTGCGGAACATCACGGATTCAACTGCACCGTTCTTTTCGCTATCAATCCGCAGACGGGCTTCATCGACCCGGTGATTCTCGACAACATTCCCGGCTTGGAATCCCTGAAGACAGCAGACGCTGCTCTCTTTGCGCTGCGTTTCCGCAACTTGCCGGACGAACAAATGCAGTACATTGACGATTATCTCAAAAGCGGCAAACCGGTTCTCGGTATTCGTACTTCTACGCACGCTTTCAAGATTCCGAAAGACCGGAAATTCGCCCATTACGACGGAGGATATAACGGCGATAAGTCCGGCTGGAAACAGGGCTTCGGACAACTGGTTCTCGGCGAAACGTGGATTAGTCATCACGGCAGTCACGGCAAAGAAGCGACTCGCGGTGTTATTGCACCGGGACAGGAAAACAATCCGCTTGTCCGGGGTTGCACAGATATTTTCGGTCCCACTGATGTTTATGAAGTGCGTCTTCCGCTGCCAGATGATGCCAAGCCGCTCATACTCGGACAGGTTCTCGAAACAATGGAGAAAGATTCAAAGCCGGTCAGCGGTAAAAAAAACGACCCGATGATGCCGATAGCGTGGACGAAAACCTATAAGATTGCCGATGATGCCGCTGCCGGCAAAGCGTATTGTTCTACCATCGGTTCATCGCAGGATTTCCAAAGCGAAGGAGTCCGCCGATTGCTCGTCAATGCGATTTACTATCTTTCGGGCTTGGAAGATAAGATACCGGCAAAGGCGGAAGTTGGAATTGTCGGCGATTTTGAGCCGCTGCCGATGGGGTTCGGCAAGTTCAAGAAGGAGCAAAAACCGAAGGATGTGAAATAGTTTAGCGGCGGGTGACAACCCGCCGGTGAACTTTTTCTATTGCCTACACCGGAAAAATGTGTTATAATGCGCACGTCATTTGACAATTTGCTGACCATACTTCAATGGGAGAAATCGAAATGAGAAAAGTACGTTTTAATCTAGGAAATTTGAGGGGGGGAAGCGAAAACGCTTTCACTCTCGTCGAACTTCTTGTTGTCATTGCAATCATCGGTGTCTTGATTGCGCTCCTTCTACCCGCTGTACAAGCCGCTAGAGAAGCCGCAAGACGAATGCAGTGCAGCAACCACCTCAAACAGATTGGACTGGCGATTCACAACTTTCACGACACATACAACGGTATAGTGCCGGCGGGTTTCAGAGAGCAAAATCGCTGCAGCGGCTGGGGGTTATTGTATCCGTATATGGAACAACACTCGCTGTATAGTGAAATCAGTAAGCAGCCGTGGGTGTCGAAAGTTACTGCGTCCGGCGGCGTGGTTCCGGGAACCGAATTAGCGGGATTCTACGTTGCGAACCCCTGGTGGATGGGATTGACCGCCGAAGAACGCAGAGGATTCGGCTCCGTCTCAACAATGCTGTGTCCTACCCGCCGCGCTGGTGTCCAAATGAACGACTTTGAAGGTGACAACGGCACTGATGCCGGAGAACTTTGGAACGGTGCTGGTCCGCTCGGCGATTACGCCTTCGTTCATGCGACGATAGGAGGACGCGGAACAGGCGACCTTTGGTGGTTCAATATATTCAATGCGACCATCACCAACACGACAGCGGGACCGTTTCGGGTGGCACATTTTACCAATTCTGCGGATAACAAAAAGGTCAGTTGGACTTGCAGAGATAGTTTTGCACGTGTAACGGACGGATTGAGTAACCAATTTTTTGTCGGTGAAAAACATATTCCTGTCGGTCGATTGGGTAAATGTCCCAACATTATTACCGGTCCTTTTAGCAGTGCTAATGCCGCTAACACCCGCAACGGCGGTGATTGCAGTTATTTACAAACGGGAGTTCGCCGAACTGCCTGGAACGCACGTTCCCTGGTGATCTGGCAGTACACAGGAGGGGCAACCAACAATATGGAACTCGTGCATCCGCTTTTGCGTCCGCAGGACTTTGCCGATGACACTACGCCGCCTCATACTTCGCTGCATCAACCGACTTACGACATGGCTTTCGGCGGTTGGCATCCTGGGGTTTGTCTCTTTGTTCTCGGCGACGGTGCTGTGCGGTCAGTCAGCGTTACTACTCCCGAACCTGTGCTGCGTGCCTACGCAGTGGTCGATGACGGTGAGAGTATTTCACTGCCGTAAAACATCCCGCCGATGTAAATCGGCGTACAATTTGGAAAATTAACTATGCACAAAATTCTTTTGTCTGTCCTCATTGTTTGTTTGGCAACTTTTTCGCTTGCTGCCGATAAGCCAGCAGTTTGGCTTGAAGCCGAGGGCTTTCAGGAACTCGGCGGCTGGGTAATGGACCAGCAATCGTTCGGTCAAATGGGTTCCGCATACATCATGGCACACGGAATGGGGATTCCCGTAGCGGATGCTGCAACCGAGTGCGAAATTCCCGAAAAAGGTTTATGGAACGTCTGGGTGCGAACCCGCGATTGGACTGCACCATGGAAACGCGGAACACCTGCTGGACGTTTTCAGTTAATCATCGGCGGAAAAACTTTGCC
>WRCR01000496.1 GCA_009783865.1 Planctomycetaceae bacterium
TCTGCTGCCTTCAAGGTATACTCCTTTCTTGGTGAGACGTAACACATTTATTTGTCAAAAGTTACTATCTCAAAAAGGAGTCATTCTTGCAAGAACAATTTACCTAAAATCGCGGCTACACCCAAGAAGAATAAGTGCTGATGTAAGCGTATGAGGCGTTGTTTGCGCGACGCTGCTCTGATCGAAATGGGTGGTTCATGTTAAATTGTTTAACCGAGGCGGTTCACGGCAATAGCAACGGCACCGGCAAGTCCTGCCTTATAACCCAACGCCGTCTTTTCCAACTTCACCGATGAATTAGCACTGCGAAAAACGTGTTTATTAAACTCTTTTTCGATGAACGGCTGAAATAATTCAAAGGATTCCATAACACCGCCGCCGAAAATGACCGCCTGAAGATTCAACAGATTGACAGCGTAACTTGCCGCTCTGCCGATAAGTGTGCCGGTTATTTCGACAGCCAGCATCGCCATTGCATCGCCCTGTTCCGCAAGAGTTGCGATTTGTTGAGCGGATATACCGCCGCTCTCAATATGTTTGAGATATGAATATCGCCGGACGATTCCTGGTCCTGCTGCTTCGGCTTCAAGACAGCCGAGGTTGCCGCATCCGCAGCGAAACGGACTGCCGCTGTTTATCAACATAACTTCGTCATTCGCAATGCCGAAGTGTCCGATTTCTGCTGCGCCGCTGTTGTGTCCCGCAAAGACCTTTCCGTTCAATACCAAGCCGCCGCCGATGCCGTTGCTGACGGTCATCCAAAGGAAGTCGTCCAGTGAGCAGCATTTCCCGAAACATTTTTCTGCCCAAGCGCAGGCATTGACATCATTGTCGGCAAACACTTTTTTGTTGCCGAAGCGTTCCGATATAATTTCGGCGATTGGAAAGTCCCGTATGTCGGAAAAGGGTGCGTAAATCCAGCGTCCGTCTTTCGGCGATGCCAGTCCCGGAATGGTAACGCCGATTCGTTCAAAGTCGGAAGTCCCCAGTTCGGCAGCGGCATCGACAATGGCTTCGATGATTTGTTCTTTCGTAGTGCAGGCATCGAGCGAACGATGTATGATGTCACCAAGACGAAGTTGTCCGTTATGGATTTCCGCTATTGCCGTCAATAATTTTGAACCGCCGATGTCAACCGCTAAAATTTTCATAGTGAGATTATACTCTGTTTCTCGTGTTTTGAAATGCGCAAGAGCGGACTAGCAATCCGTCTGTTAGTTATTTCTATGCTCAATCGTCAGATTGTGCGATATACCCGCCGGAAATAATAACATTCTTGGAAATGTCGGCAAGGGCAAAAAGTACCGCTTTGACTTTTTCGCAATCTTTCGGTTGCGGCTCTGCTAAACATCCGATATAATATGCGGAGTTATGTTTTCGAATCATCTCATAAGAACATGAAACTTTACGCTTATTCTATTCCTGATGTTGAAAAACTCGCCGGTTTTCTGAAAATCGGCGAAACAACCCGCGCCGTCAAATCCCGAGTTAAACAACAGGGACACGAAATCCCTATCAAAAAAAATATCGTCTGGGAAAGAACTCTTGTTGCAAATCGGACAAACGTGGACAAAATGATTATCCGCTTCCTTGAAAAACAGGGCTGCGAGGTCATCCGTTTTGAAGAAACCGGCGAACAGTCCGAATGGGTTAAATGCGAAAAAGAAGATATTGAACTTGCGTTTGAAAAAATCAAAGAACAAATCCGCAGCGAAGACAAGCGCAAAGAACTCGAACAAAAGTTTTACGAAGAACTCCGCAACTGGTACTTTTGGGTGACCGAAGAAACGAAGAATCCTGATTGCTCTCTTCGCGTCATCATTCGACTATTACTATGTTTTTTCCTTCGTGAAAGAGGACTGGTGCCTGCTTGTCTTTTCGAGAGAAGTTTTATAGAAGAAAATCTCAAGGAAGACGAGTATCGCTATTTCAAAGTTATCATCCGCAACTTGTTTTTCTATTCTCTCAACACTCCGCAAGACAAACGGAAAGAGTTGGAAAACAAAAATTTAATCAAGAATTACGGTATAGTAAAAAAGCAATTTCACGAAAACATCCCGTTTCTCAACGGCGGACTCTTCACGGAACACTCCGGCGATGAGATTCCGCTCAACGATGATTACTTTTTCACTGCGCCGAGAACGAGAACGTTAAAAGAACTTGACGGCAAGTTTCCCGTCGCAGGCATCGTTTATATTTTATCGCAGTACAAGTACACGCTTGACGAGACGGAGAATTCGGAACTGATTGACCCCGAATTCATAGGCAAGATGTTTGAATGTCTTTTGTCTTGCATCGATGCGGATACAAAGGAAAATCGCCGTAAAGTCACAGGCAGTTATTACACGCCTCGTGAGATTGTCGATTACATGGTGAACGAGGCGTTGGACGCATATCTCGCTCGTCATTCCCGCAACAGCGGGAATCTAGACGATAAACTCCATTCCCTAGGTTCCCGTTTTCATGGGAATGACGAGAATGATGCTCGTCATTCCCGCGACGGCGGGAATCTAGATGATGTACTCCATTCTCTAGGTTCCCGTTTTCACGGGAATGACGGGAATTGCGGCTCTGATTATTTTTTGCAATGCAAAATTCTTGACCCGGCTTGCGGCAGCGGTGCGTTTCCCTGCGGCGTGATGAACATAATTTTGCAGCGCATGTCCGAAGGAAAAACATTAACATCAGCAGAGCGTTATCAGGCGAAGTTAAAGATATTGCAAAACGTAATTTACGGCATTGACATTCAGCCGATGGCGGTGCAGATTGCGATGCTGCGTCTGTTCCTTTCGCTGATACAGGAAATACAGCCGGATAAGAGCAA
>WRCR01000497.1 GCA_009783865.1 Planctomycetaceae bacterium
CAAGAATGCACAAAAGCATTCCCACTGCTCCGCCGGCAGGATTTTTCTCAACGGGAAATACCAAATACGCCGCCAAATAACCGAGTGCATATACCGTTGCCATAAGTCCCCAGTGAATGGTACCGCACGATTTCAAGAAGCCCTCATTGTCACCAATCATCACCATGCACACGGGAATGAGCAAAAACATGTAAAGCGGAACAATGAGATAGAACATCACTATCCAGCCGATGTAAATGAAAAAAAACTGCACCGGAATGACCAGATAAGCCAATAAAAGTACTCGCCTGTCAGCGCGTCTTGTCGGAATAAGAGAAAAATACTCCTTGAGTGCCAGATAATTGATGAACGCCAGAAAACAGAAGGCAAATATCTTGTTGAAGGAGAATGCAACAGTGAAAAGAATGACGATAAGCCAAAAGGACTTCAATCGCGATTTGAAGTTTGTCAACTCCTTCTTGAAAAACCATTGCGCAGCATAAACAAACAATGTCGCGGCAAGCATGACCGCATAAATGGTATATGCACAGTTTCTGACATTTTCAGTTATAACAAGCGGTTCCATTATGAATTTCCTTGGTATTTGTTCCTAAACTCCGGGCTATGGGGCTGTTGCCCCTGTTCCAGAGACGGGCAATGGAAAAATCTAAACGGCGGGCTCTATGCCGAGGTTATCGGCAGGAACTGTCCGCAGGATTTCATCTGCACTGGTCAGTCCCTTATCAACTTTGTCCTGAGCATCGGTGCGCAGGTCAATCATTCCTTCGTCTATCGCAACTTGCCGAATAGTCGAAACCGGCGCAGCGTTATGAATCAGTTTCCTGATTGTCGGCGAGACAAGCATCACTTCGCCGACGGCGACACGTCCGCAGTAGCCTGTCTGCCGGCAAGATGGACATCCGTGCGGCATATAAACCTGTGTTTTAGTACATTCATCGTCAAGCGGAATTTTACATTCGGGACAGAGAGGTCTCACCAGCCGTTGAGAGATAACTCCCAACAGGGCAGAAGCGAGAAATTGGGCTTTCACGCCGAAAGTTAGCAACGCTTCAATTGCTTCGGCAGTCGAAGCGGAATGTGAAGTCGCAAGAACAAGTTGTCCGGTATTTGCTGCGCGGACGAGAATTTCCGCCGTTATGCTGTCACGAATTTCGCCGACCATGATAATATCCGGCGATTGCCGCAGCACACCGCGCAGCAAATCAGCGTAATCAACACCCCGGCGGGGATTTATCTGTGATTGGACGACACCGTCCAAGACGTATTCTATCGGGTCTTCCAGTGTGTGAATTTTCCGTTTTCCGTCATTGAGTTGCCGAATAACAGAATAGAGCGTCGTGGTTTTACCGGTTCCGGTTGGACCGGCGACGAGAATCAGACCGCCGGGCTTGTCCAACAAAGAAATGACTCGGCGCATGTTTGTCGGATGAAAGCCGATTTCTTCAATTCCGAACTTCGTTTTTTTCGGGTCTAGTACCCGAAGCGTTAGACACTCACCGAAGAGCGACGGAAGTGTTGCAACACGGAGGTCGTAGTGCCCGCCTTCCTCAAGCGTCACAGAAACTCTGCCATCCTGCGGCTGAAAACGCTGGGCGATGTCCATTTCTGCTTTCGCCTTGATAAAACTGACCAGCCGCGCTCCTTCTTCGGTTGTCAGTTGGCAAACCGGTTCGACAATTCCGAGCCGCCGAACTGAAACGTCGCATCGGGAGTCAGCCGGTGAGATAAAAATGTCGTTGACCGACATGCCGATAGCGTCCGAAACAAGTTTGAGAAAGAAATCGCCAATGTTTTCTTCCAGTTCTGCTATGAATTGGACAGGGTTTTCGACAATCGAAGAATCGAAATTTGTTGATGTTTCGTTCATTTGTTTTTTGAAAAAAGGTTGGCTGCATCGGCAGCCGATGCAATGAATTCGATATAACACGGTATAACTAACAATGACCATTTATCAGGATTATACTGGTTTTTCAGAAAAAAAGGGAAGTCCTGTGGAATTTTCCATAAAATTTGGATAAATTACATAATCTATTTTAGCCGTTTCAAAAAAACCACAAAATTGACGCAATGAGCGAACCAGCCGACGACCTTGACTGCCTGACCCGCGATGAATTGATTGCGGAAGTCAAACGATTACAGAAAACGGTCAAACTATTGCAGAAAATCGGGACTGCACTCAAGGGTGTTCGGAAACAGTCAGAGACAACTCTATTGGGACTGCCGCTTGTTTCCATCGCTCATGGTCCCGACCTCGAAAAGGGAGAATCCGTCGGTCATGCCAAGGGAATCATTGCCATCGGAGACATCGCTACAGGGGTTCTTGCCCTCGGCGGTGCGGCTTTCGGCGGAATCACAATCGGCGGCTTCTCAGTCGGTTTGATTTCAGTAGGCGGGTTTGCCCTGTCGCTTCTCCTTGCAATGGGCGGCTTTGCCCTCGGAACAATAGCCCTTGGCGGTTTTGCGGCAGGCGGGGTTGCTGTCGGCGGCGTTGCGATTGGATATTACGCACTCGGCGGCAGTGCTTTCGGTGTTCACGTTATCAATGCCATGCAGCAAAGTCCCGAAGCGGTAAGATTTTTCGATTGGTTCATTCCCGGGCTGGGAGAAATGTTCAAGCCCAAATAAGGATTTCCAATGAAAAGATTGCTGACACGGCAGGTTCCATGTATATTTTAGTACGTTTCTAACCCTTATTACAATTTCAGTAGTTTGTAAAACGCCGTTGTGTTCCTTATTTTACGGTATATGCGTGAAATTGCAAGCAGTTAAAATCGGTACTGATTCGGCAAACAATTTTACCAAATCGTTCCGAAAATTATCAA
>WRCR01000498.1 GCA_009783865.1 Planctomycetaceae bacterium
ACTTTTGCCCGCGAATGGCTGCTCGAAAACAGAGTCGCTGCACCGAAATTCAAACGTCTGCGTGCAATTCATCGGGAACATCAACTCGAAGAAGTCGGACGCAAACTACGAAAACTGATGACCTGGATTGATTCAAAGGAATTCTAACATCCGTCTTGCGTTGTCAACTTTATTAACGAAATATCATCCGCGCCGATTCGGCAACTTCCGCTGCGTCTATCCTGTTATCAGCAGACGCAGCGGCGGGTTGTCCGTCGGCTTGAACATAAGCCCTACCGCCAGATGCAACTTCGCCTGCGTCTATTGTCAGGTACTCGGTGAACTCGACCAAAGAATGCAGAAGCGGGAACTTCTTTCGGACGACGAAAACGTAATTAAACACCCGAAACATTCGCCGCTGATTGATATTGACGTACTAGAATCGGAATTGCGGCAAACGATTCAGGGCGCGCTCGACGGTACGCTTTTCGATAACAATTATCTTTCGGAAACCCCGCCGGAAAAACGCTTTATCAAAGATATTGCGTTCAGCGGCGACGGTGAACCGACGCTATCCGCTCAATTTCACGAAATTGCGCGGCGGGTTATTGCCGTTAAAAACGAACTTTGTCCTAAAGAAACGAAAACCGTTGTTATTACCAACGGCACAACGCTCGGCAATGAGACGCTCAAGCAAACGCTGTTGTTGATTCTGGAAAACAACGGCGAAGTATGGGCGAAACTCGATGCCGGTACTGCGGAATACTATAAAACGATTTCACGTTCAATGATTCCGTTTGAAACGGTGTTGAATCATTTAACGAAAGCGGCGAAGGAAATACCGCTTGTGATTCAATCGTGTTTTCTTTCGCTGAATAATGTTATTCCGGCGGAAAGTGAAATTGAATCATATATTGAGCGTTTGAATTCGATTGTTAACTCCGGCGGTACTGTCCTGCGGGTGCAGGTTTATACTGTTGCGAGGATGACACCTGACCCGTCGGTGCAGCCGCTTACGAAGGAACAGTTGGATGCAATATCGGAAAATATCCGCACTTCAACGGGCTTGCCGACGGAGACGTATTATTCGTCGTGAATGTTATCGATTGCCGGCAGCAGTTTGTCAACGGAGTATCGGCTAAATAATTAAACGTAATCTTGCCGATTTTTCTCCACGTGGTACACTGTATTCTGTCCGTTCCTATCCGTAAAACGAAACCGAAAAACTTTATGCCGAATTACAAAGAACAACTGCAAAAAAAACTTCAGCCGTTTCAACAAGAACATCTGTTGACGTTCTGGGATTCCCTTTTGAAAACAGAACAACAGCAACTTGCCGCACAAATCGAAAACATCGACTTTGCGCTAATCAACACACTATATCAGAAACGAAACGAACCGGCACAATCACTCGCCTTTGCCGATAAAGCGCAAGACCCGCCCGCTTATCAGTTTTCGACCGTGCCGAATCCGTTGCCGGTGAAAAACCGAAAGAAAATTACCGCAGAAGAAGCAATCCAAGCCGGAACCACAGCACTGCAAAGCGGCAAAGTCGCCGCCGCTCTCGTTGCCGGAGGACAAGGAACCCGGCTCGGCTTTCCGAAACCGAAAGGAATGTTTCCGATTGGTCCCGTTACCGGCAAAACGCTTTTCCAGATTCATTTTGAAAAGGTGTTGGCGGCATCGAGAAAATACGGACAGCGTATTCCGTATTGCATTATGACAAGTTCGGCAACCCATTCCGAAACCGTTGATTTTCTGAAAGAAAACAATTATTTCGGCATCGATTCCGATGACGTTTTCGTGTTCTGTCAAGGAACAATGCCCGCCGTTGATTTGGTGACGGGAAAAATTCTGCTTGCCGAAAAGTACTCGCTGGCGTTAAGTCCCGACGGTCACGGCGGTATGTTAGCGGCAATCACAAAGAAAGGAAACTGTCCCGTCCGCGGGGAAAATTATTCCGTTTTGGAAACGCTGCGGCAGCGCGGCATCGAATATCTGTTTTATCATCAGGTTGACAATCCGCTGGTGAAAATCTGTTCGCCGGAATATCTCGGTTATCACATTTTGAGCGGTTCAGAGATGACGAGTCAGGTAATCCGTAAGAAAAATCCGATGGACAAAGTCGGAAATGTTGTTGAAGCGGACGGTCATCTTTCGGTAATCGAATACAGTGATTTGCCGGAAAGCGTTGCGGCACAAACGAATTCCGATGGTTCACTGGAAATTTGGGCGGGAAGCATTGCGGTGCATATTTTCAACACGGAATTTCTTGGGCGGCAAGCGCAGCGGAAGGACGCTTTGCCGTTTCATTTTGCGAGAAAGAAAGTCCCGCATCTCGATTTGCATACCGGTGCGGAAGTTAAACCGGAGAAGGAAAATGCGTTGAAGTTCGAGCGGTTCATTTTCGATTTAATGCCGGCGGCGGAGAACAGCATTGTGGTAGAAGTTGACCCGCCGAATCATTACGCGCCATTGAAAAACAAGGACACGAAGGACTGTCCCGAAACGGTGAAGCGGGATATGTCGGCGCAGTTTATCCGTTGGCTGCGCGGCGCGGGCGTGGAAATTGCGGACGGCGCAGTCCTTGAGATTTCGCCGCTCATTGCGGATTCACCGGAGGTTCTCAAGTTTAACTCAACCGCTAAACTGCCGTCTGCCCCATTTTGAAAGCAAATACATGCATAAACAGGCATTTGCGCCTTGTTTTTCCGGCGTTCGGCTTCGCAAAATTTTTTCGTGACAGGGCTTGTTGTTCGGCGGTTTTCGATACTCTTGCCGAACGCAACAGCAAATCGCCGAAAAATTTCAAAAAATCCGAAATTTTCTGTCGCCAAA
>WRCR01000499.1 GCA_009783865.1 Planctomycetaceae bacterium
GACGAAGTGATTCAAGACTTGCGGCATCGTCTAAAAGACCCGCGTTATTGCAAACGCAAAAAACTGAAAGCCGACCATATCGACTATTGTAAAAAGTTCCGGGATGCGTTGATCGGGTTTATGGACGTGCTTGATGGGCGGCGGGTATGGGTGAACGGGGAATGGGTGGAGGCAAAATAACAACAAAAGTGGTCGCACTGCGACACCGTCAATCTACGTTCTCAAACCGCTCTTTCAATTTCCTGTAATAATTCTCGACGCTCTTGTCTCCGTCATTGTCTAAAAAAAGACAAAAAGGCAGACTGTCCGTTTCTCTATGTTTGATTACGCAAGCGCAACACTTCCCATAATTTGGACAAGTCTTTTTCGGACAAGCACACTCTTTTACGTTCGGACAATTCATACTTCACCCTGTCCTTTCGTATCCGTTACCGGTGCATTTTCGCCTTTGCTGCAAGCGGCGAAACACGGGCAGCATTCGTAGGTATATTTACCGTCTTTGTAGCAAGCGGCATAGCACGGACAATTACCGGGTGTGCAATTCCAGTCGCACGAAGGCATCATTTGCCCAGCGCACTTTTTCATCATGTCTGCCATCTGTTTCATGTCTTGGTCTCCTAAATTGTTAAGGGGCTTGTTATTGTTGTTGAAGTATTTGTTGCAGAGTGCCACGTCGTTCTGGCGGCACAAGGTTGATTTGTTCAATGACGTGCGTTTCTCCGTGTTCATGGCAGGAGGCACAGTTCATTTTGACGATGGTATCGGTTCTCACACCTCCTCGACCATGACAATCGAAACAGGTTACCGTCGGTTGAGTCAACGGCGCAAAAGTACAAGCATTGTCAGCGTGATACCGATTCAGCAACTCGGCGGTTTTTGCAACGATGTCCGCCGTCAACCGGCGGCAACGGTCGGAGCGTATTGGAGCGAACATCGGAACATTAGCGGCTTTCCGCCACCGGGTACTCGAAACATGGCACAGAACCGATTCAGGGACAACAGTTTTCATATCGGGATATTGGTCGTCCTTCGGCTTGTACTTCGGCAGTTCCGTCTGTTCGTAATAGACGCATAGTTCCTGAATCATTGCGTCCCGCTGGGCGGCATCCCTAACAAATAAACCAATCACTGCCGTCGCTCCGTTGATGGCACCGCAAATCGATCCAGTCGCTCCGATACCGGCATGACCATATCCCATCATGTGGAACGGAAACTCCATCATCATTGAAGCGGAGGCAGGGGCAACGAATCGCCGCATGTCAGCAACGGTCGCTACAATAGATCGAAACGCCGCATACATGCAGGAACCGTTCGGATAGATTTCATAAGCGACATCAGCCGCTCTCGCTGGGTCAATTTTTGCATATTGCCAACAGTCGCCAGTATTCTCTTCGGGAGAATCATTCGCCGCCTTTGTTTCCCGGTCAAGCGCACCGAGTCCAAAAAGCGTGCCGACACTCAAAAGCGAACCTGCACCAAAGCCAGTCAGTATATCACGTCGATTCATTGGTTTTGTCATAGGATTGATTCTTTTCTTCATCGGAAGTGTCTTTATCATTTTTGCCGCTATCACAGCAACACCCAGCACAGCACATTGCAAAGCATTTCTTAATCCTTGCAAAGACACATTTTATAAAGTTTCCTATCGCTTTCATTTAATACTCCCTTGCTAATTCTTATCTTTGCACGCTTCTATTGACAAACTAACGACATAATCCGTTATCTCTTCCCCTTTCGGCAATGCTTCGGTGAGTTCCCTATACAAAGGATCATTCCAAGCCAACATGTTCCGAACATAGTCCGGCTTTGGAGTTAGTTTTATTGAGGTAAAGCCTGCTTCTTTCAGCATTGTTTCTGTCTCGTCCACCAAAACCGCACCTGCTATACACCCCACCAGAGCGGCTACCATTTCATGGAAATTGTCATGGAGCGGCTTCAATAATGCCAAGTCTGAAATAGAAACCTTGCCTCCCGGTTTTAGCACTCGGTAGATTTCTCTCCACACTTGCGGCTTGGTCGGAGAAAGGTTGATGACGCAGTTGGAGAGGACAACATCAACACTTGCATCCGGCATCGGCAAATGTTCTATTTCACCGAGGCGAAACTCTACATTGTTCAAACCGGTGCGTTTGGAATACTGCTCGATATTCTTTCGGGCTTTTGAGATCATTTCCGGGGTCATGTCCACACCGATAACACGTCCCGATGCTTTGACTTTTTCCCCTGCTTGGAATACGTCAAACCCGCCGCCGCTTCCGAGGTCTAATACAACTTGCCCTTCCTGCAAAGCGGCTATGGTGACCGGATTGCCACAAGACAGCCCCATGTTTGCGCCTTCCGGCAAATTGGCGATGTCTTTTTCATCATAACCCAAAGATTTAGCCAAGAGTTCTGGTGCGACGGGATTACTCTGTTCACAGCAAGACGAGCGTTCGCCACAGCATGAGGACTGTCGCCCCGTAGCAATATCTGCGTATCCGGTGCGGACTGTTTCTCTAACCTGTTCGTTTGATTTGTTCATGTCTGAATCTCCGTAAATCAGTGTGTAGGGTCTCTTTACTACTCCATATCAATAGCCGTTCCACAGCATTCTTCGGCGCAAAGTCCGCACTCGGTACATTTATCATAGTCAATGATAATTCTACCGTAAGGGTTTCCGCCGCAATCGTACACGCCGTTGCCGCATCTGCCTCCGCAGTCGCAACCGCCAGAGTTTGGATCATCGGTTGGCGGAGCGCAGTTGCACTCCAAATTCTTGTCCATGATAGGCTCGTCAACCTCGATGTAGGTGATTGCCTCAACTGGACAC
>WRCR01000500.1 GCA_009783865.1 Planctomycetaceae bacterium
ATTGTACTTTTTATCATCAGTGGACGGACAATTTTCAATTACTGGAGTATGCCATTGAAAAAACGAGTCCGACGTTGATTGTTATTGACACTTGGGGGCGGTTTGTTTCGACAGTATGCAAAGACCCCAATGATTATAACGAAACAACGGCATTGGCTGCAAACCTACACGAATTGGCGCATAAATACGAAACTACAATTATTGCGGTGACTCATACCCGCAAGGGGCAGGGCTGTGCCGATTGGATTGATGATGTTATCGGTTCGAAGGCACTGACGGCGGTGGCGGACACCATCATTGGAATAAAAAGGGAACGAGGGGAAGATGCGGGCGAGATGCGAATTACCGGTCGTGATGTTTCGGAGGAGACGTATCAGATTGAACATGGCGATGATTGGGTTTGGGTGCTGTCCGAAGACCAGTCGGATACTTCGACCGCTCATCGTGTGATTTACGATGCTCTGCGAGACAAGGAAGAGGCGGTTGTGGAAAGCCAAGTTCGTTTCATAAATCGACAGACGATAAAAATTGAAAAACAGGAAGTCGAATTTATCTTGAGAGACCTAGTTGCAGTCAATTTGTTTGAGCGGGAATTTAGAAAAAATCCGAGAGGCGGACGGGGTGCGTATTGGTACTCAATTTCTGAAATGGACAGTGTCAGTGCTAGTACAACCCTCAAAAATATCGGGAAAAAAGGGGGTTGTACTAGCACTGACATGGTACCGCTTGCAGAATTTCAGGAATTTTCCGATGCCGATGACAATGATGCTGACGAAGACAGCGGTGAGAACTGCACCGGTGAAAAGTACGGTGGAAGTATAATGTGTAATGCACAAGCAGACGATGTTAACCGCCGGTTTGACGAGGCGGCTGACGCTGACTACACGGACGGGTTTTAACAGGAATACATTGTATTATACCTATTGCAATAGAATAACATTATTTTTATCATTATTACATTCAATTACATAAGAATGGTTTTTATGAAAGTCAGGCGGTATATGAAATGCCATGTGTATCAGACGAATAAGGGTACAGTGAACAAAGACGGCAAACCGGCAAAGCCAGCATGGGTTCTGTCCGCCGGCAGTGAAAGCGGACGTTTGACGAAGTATTTGGGAGTCCTGCCGAAGCAAGCGGCAACTGAAATTGAAAGGCACGTGAATAAAATACTGGGCTGCAATGCTGCCGGTATTGCGTATCCGCCGGAGACGCAGGTGTGGTTATCGGAACTTTTCGTAAAAAACACCGCTCTTTACGAAAAACTGATTGATGCCGGTTTTATAGAAGGACGAGACAGGCGGACGCTGGGTGGTTATCTTGAGAAGTACATTGACGAAAAGTCGTTAGAATGGGAAGCGGACACGGTAAAAGTTATCCGCAGTGTTTCGGAACAACTTATTTCGTATTTCGGTACTGACACGTTGTTGACGAAAATTACCATTGAAAAGGCAAAGGATTTTAGAACGGCATTGCGCAGAAAAATACAGAACAACGGCAAGCCGTACGCCGAATCAACTATAGGTAAAATTATCAAGTTTTCAAAGCAGGCATTCAAGGAAGCGGTGACGCTAAAGTACATTACCGAAAATCCGTTTGAATCTTTCAAAGTAGAACGCATGTCGAATGAGGAGAGACAGGAGTATGTTTCCGTTGACCGATTTAACGAAATCATAGACGCTTGTAATAATCCGCTTGACCGGCTTGCGTTTGCGTTAGGACGCTGGGCGGGACTGCGTCCAAGTGAAATGCGGAGATTGAAATGGGAACACGTGAAATTCAAAGAACAGCGGATTTTCGTCATTTCTAACAAGACAAAGAAAAAAGGCAAACCGTACCGTGAGATACCAATCTTTCCCGAATTATTACCCTTCTTGCAGGAAGTATGGGAGAACGCTGAACCCAACGTTGAGGAGATATTTCCGAACATGTCGGAGGGATATTTTCGGAAAATGGCAGGGCGTGTTGCAAAGATTGCCGGTGTACCCATGTGGCAGAAGCCCATGCAGAATCTGCGCAGTACCCGTTCAACGGAAATAGCGGCAGAGTTTCCTGTCCATGTTGAGGAAGCATGGTTGGGACACAGCGTGAAAATCGCAAAGGAACATTACATTCAGAAAAACGAGGAAGCGTTAAAGCCGTTTTTTGACAGGGCAATTTCGGGAACGTCCCGACAGGGGGGACAAAAGGTAGCAGAATTTTCTGGGGGGTCTGGGAACAGTCGAAAAAAGCCGGTATCAGAAGGAAATTTACTATTAGCAGAACTCATAGCAGAACGTGGTAAAATGCCGTTGAATCCTGTTGAAATGGGAAATTCTCATGGTGCTGGAGTGCCAGCGGTAAGTCCTTGTAATTCAACACGTTGCAACGAAATTACACTAGATACCGGCATGCCGAATGTGCGCACCTTCAGCGCAGATTTACCCCGTGAGGACTCGAACCTCAAATAAGGGAACCAAAATCCCTTGTGTTGCCAATTACACCACGGGGTAATCAAACGACACTGTACTATAACACAACTAAAAAATCTATCAAAGATTCCCGCCAAAAAGAAAATGCGGGAAAGAGGACTCGAACCTCCACCGAGTTGCCCCGACCAGGCCCTCAACCTGGCGCGTCTGCCAATTCCGCCATTCCCGCAAACTTTCTGTCATGATAACACTTTGAACAGTAATGTCAATAGGGCTTACGAAGTGAATGGTGAATAGTGGAGGGAGACGCAAGCGTAAAAAATTCCCCTTTCACTCTCTCTTCATTATGTTATAATACTGCAC
>WRCR01000501.1 GCA_009783865.1 Planctomycetaceae bacterium
GACAGTATTAACCGGCTTCGCAACAAGAAGTGAACTTTCCAACACATCATCAAAGCGCACCATCACACAGAGATTTTTCTCTTCGCCGCCGATTTCATCAAACGGCAGGAAAAAATCGTAACCGTGTCCGAGCGGCTTCTTGAACGAGTAATGCGTCGCCAAGGTTGCGGCAGGAAACTTATAAACCCGTATCGGTTTTGCTCTGCTCGGATTCGTTTCTTTTCCGTCAAAGACGAAAACGGTTAAATCGCCTTCCACTTTTACAGCATGCTTCTTTTGTGCATCGGAATAAAAATAAATCCGACCGGCAAGACCGCGCACCACATTTCCTTCCGGTGTCGTTTGTGCATACGGCGACCAAAGGTCAAGCATATTGACGGGAACCTTGACGGAATTCTTCGCCAGCGGATTTTTCGCAGCAGTCCGCTTATAAACGAGCGTATTGCAGCCCGTCAATAACGGAAAAAGCAAAATCGAAAATAGTAATAACGAAACATATCTCATTACTTCTCTTTACCTCCTTGTGGATTCTCCGCCGGTAAAGTCGGTACCGGTATTTTCGGTTTCTTTTCGTCTTGAGTGTTTTGTGCCGGTGCTAGTTTCGGTGCGGATGGTGTACCCGTTCCTTGTTTCTCCATCGGCTGCAAGTAGGGTCCGTGAACTTCGAATACCGGTCCCTGTTCTTTATTATATTTCTGCTGGAATTCATTCAGCGGAACAAGCGAGTCCGTTCCGATACTTTCCGGCATGATAATCATTGCGTTTCCAGTATACGGCTGTTCCGAAATAGTATTGTATGCTCCAATATCTCCGTGCAGTTCCGCAACATCTCTTAGACACCAGTTCATTCTTGCCGCTTCAATTTGTTTGACTTCTTCGACATCGTTCTTGTCGCGGATAATTCGCGGTGTGAGAATCACGAGGAGTTCGGAACGCTTGCATTTATCATATTTATAACTGAATAATTTACCGACTATAGGAATGTCGCCCAAGAGCGGCACTTTGCGGTGAAGATTCTGCGTCTCTTTGGAAATTAAACCGCCGAGGACAACGGTCTCATTGTTCGCAGCACTTATCATCGTTTGCGCATTGATTTTATCAATTATCGGCGACCGAACCGGCTGACCGCTGGCAAAGCCAATAACCGTTCCGGGGTCTGCGCTGATTTTTGATTTCGTTGCCGTCACCTGCATAACGATATTGCCTTCGGGACTGATAGTCGGCATTATCATCAGCATCAGTCCGACATCTTCGGGGCTGACATTGACCGATTCGCCGTAAGTGGTATTTGACGTTCCCGTCGGAAGCGATACTGTTTGTCCCACGTGAATCAATGCCTGCTGGTTATTCATTGCCATAATCCGCGGACTGCTCAACACTTCCAATTTGTTCGTTTCGTGCAAGGCGCGAATCATAATGCTGACGGCATCGCTGTTTGCGGAGAACACCATTCCGCCGAAACCGGTCTCCGCACCAACACGCCCCGTTGCAAAGTTTGTTAATAACTGCGAACCGACATTACCGGCAGTTCGAGCCGAATTGGAATTATATCCGTTGTTCAAAGAAGAACTCGGATTTTCATTAAACAACCAGCCGGGGTTAGCAGTTCCGTTCAGGATAAACGGTTCTTCGATAACTGTCATTGTACCGTCAGCCGCGGTCTGTGTTATTTTTCTTGTTGCTTGTGCGATGTTATTAAAAGTGCTTCGGTTAAACAACAGTGAGTCCTGAATACCGAATTCCGCACCGAATTCCTTCTGATTACCCAGCGATACTTCGGCGATGAGAACCTGAATCAGCACTTGCGGCGGTGCCTGGTCTATCTCCTTAATCAATTCCATTATTTCGTCATAGCACTTCGGCGTAGCACTAATTATCAAAGCGTTATTGATATTTTCCGGTATGATAATAACCTCTTGTTCAATCTGCTGAAACGCACTAATGACTCCCGGCGACTCCTGTCGAATCCTCCGTTTGCTAGTAAGATATTCATTTATGGCAACGGCAGCATCTTTTGCCAGCATACTTCGCAACATATAGACGGTCTCTTTACGCTGCTGCGGGTCTTCCCTGTCTATGGAGTAGAGGAGTCCTTCAACGACTTTCAAATCGCCTTCAGAACCTACTGCAAGAATAGTGTTAGTACGTTTCTCAACGGCAAAGCGTATCGGAATAGTCGTTTCATCACTTGATGAGCCGGGAAGTTGCGGACCGGTTGTTCCTTCGATTTGAGTCGGCAATAGAGCACGAAGTGTTGATACCAGCGAATCCGCATCACCGTAAAGTATTTGAAACATCTTGACTTCGGCAACTGGAGACGGTACATCAAGCATCTGTATTAGTGCTTCCATCAGCGGCATTGCGTTTTCCGGTGCCGTGACGATAAGCGTGTTCGTCTGCGGATTGGCAGTCACTTTAACATCAGACATGATGCCGGACTCAATCATATGTTTGCCTTTTTCGGTCTCGATAAACGTTTGTATCGATGCCATTTTTCTATCCGGCGTTCCGGTAATGCCGGGCTGTATTGCCGTATTTAATACTGTTGCCAAGTCCGCCGCTATAGTTTTCTTTAATTGAAATTGTTTAAGGAGCAGTTTTACAGTTGATTCCAGCACATCGATGTCGGCAACGATCCGCATGATTTCTTTCATGTCATTCGGACCCGCCTGAACGATGATTGAATTTGTTCTTGAGTCCGCAAAGAATTCAACCCGCGGTGCAAAGCCGGAATTCTGAAGCGACGGTCTCGGAAACACACCCCGCA
>WRCR01000502.1 GCA_009783865.1 Planctomycetaceae bacterium
AACAGGTGCGGTTTGCTATCGGGCTGACACAAGAAGTGCCGCCTCCGTCGGAGGTGCCGTCGACCTCACCCAGCGATCCGGCAAGAGATTTTCCAATGTGTCAGTTTCCGGATTGGAGTCGCTCAGTCGATATAACACATCCACCAGATACTCCCATTCGTTCAAACCATGCCGACGAGCACGTGACAAGAGCGTTAAAATGACTGACGAATACTTCGCCGCCTGCTCACTGCCGCAGAAAAGCCAATTCTTTCGCCCAATCACATAGGGGGGATGAAAAAAAATCGTAGGATTAAAATCTTGAAAAAACGGAAAATCTCTGTACCATGTCTGCATCCAACGGTACTCAACACTTCAACCAACAGATTTATGAGCAGCACACTTTCCTACGAGAATTACATTTCAGAACGCAAGGATTCTTTCGAACAGCAACTGTTCGAGGTATTGCGGATTCCCAGTATCAGTGCTTTGACAAGCAATAAGCCCGATGTCCGCCGCGCTGCCGAATGGTTTCGCAACAAATTCACGGCAATCGGTCTCAAATCGGAACTCATTGAAACGGCAGGACATCCGCTCGTCTATGCCGAAACACCGGCAGTTGCAAATGCTCCGGTGATTTTGATTTACGGACATTACGATGTGCAGCCGCCCGACCCGCTCAAACTTTGGGAAACACCGCCTTTTGAACCGACCGTCCGCAACGGCAATGTTTATGCACGCGGCGCAACCGATGACAAAGGACAATTCCTGACTCACGTCTTTGCCGTTGAGTCGCATTTGAATACCGCCGGTCAACTGCCGTTTCAGGTCAAGTTTATCGTCGAAGGCGAAGAAGAAGTCGGCGGCAGCGGTATCGATGCTTTTCTCAATTCCGAAGAAGGAAAAAAGAAATTAGCAAGCGATTGCATTTTGATAAGCGATACCAGTATGTTCGGACCCGGTCAGCCGACAATTACTTACGGTTTGCGGGGCGTGATTTGTTTTGAATTGTTTTTGACGGGACCTAACCGCGACCTTCACAGTGGAACTTTCGGCGGTTCGGTTTTCAATCCGGCAATCGCTATGAGTAAAATCATCGCTCAACTGATAGACGAAAACGGCATTGTTCAGGTTCCGCATTTTTACGATGATGTGTTGCCGCTCACGGAAAGGGAATCGCAGCAGTTTGCTTCACTGCCTTTTGACGAAAGAGAGTTTTTCGCAAGAATCGGTTTGGAAAAAGGTTTCGGCGAAGAGGGTTATTCTACTAATGTACGCCGCTGGGCGAGACCGACTTTCGATATCAACGGCATTACGGCAGGTTATCAAGGAGAAGGTCCGAAAACTATTATTCCGTCTAAGGCATCGGCGAAGTTTTCGTTCCGTGTTGTACCGAATCAGTTGCCGGCAAAGATTGTCGAGAGTACCCGCAGTTATATTGCTTCGCTGATACCTGAAGGAATAACGCACAACTTGGTAGTGGACCACGGTGCGCCGGGAATGTGTCTCAACTTGGACGAAAGCGGGTTTGTTGCGCCGATGTCAGCGGCATTGGAAAAGACGTTTTCTTGTCCGCCGGTGTTTATCCGTGAAGGCGGTTCGATTCCGATTGCAGCGGAGTTTAATCGGGTCTTGGATGCCGATGTACTTTTGGTAGGTTGGGGACAAGACGATGACGCATTGCATTCGCCGAATGAGAAATTTTCGCTTGCGGGTTTCCATCTTGGTATTCTCGGTTCGGCGAGATTCATTGGCGAGTTGACGAAAAACTATTAAGAGAGCCGGCGACTGTGTCGCCGCAAAAATATCATGCAAAATCAACTTTACTACGGCGACAATTTGGAAGTTCTGCAACGGCACATCGGAGACGAGACCGTTGACTTGTGTTACGTTGACCCGCCGTTCAA
Source organism: Planctomycetaceae bacterium (assembly GCA_009783865.1). Classification (GTDB taxonomy): domain Bacteria; phylum Planctomycetota; class Planctomycetia; order Pirellulales; family Thermoguttaceae; genus WRKP01. The sequence goes on from WRCR01000502.1 coordinate 1,887, forward strand.
CAGCAATCGGAATTATAATCAGATTTATAACCGAATTAACGAAGATGATGATTATGCCCAAAGTCAGGCGTTTGTCGATACTTGGTGTTGGGGACTTCAAGCGGAAGAATATCTTCAACGCTTGAAAATGGAACCCCGCTATTCCAGAAGGGTAGTCGAGACAATTCTCGGCTTTGAAAAGATACTCGGAAAGGGTTCGCTGCTTTCATATCTTGTCAACATGACTATCCGCTTTGTCGAAATTCATCGTGTATTGAAACCTACGGGATGTTTTTATGTGCATTGCGATTCAACGCTGTCGCATTATTTGAAAATCATTTTGGACTGCATATTTTGCGAGAGCGGCGGTGACTTTCAGAACGAAATAGTATGGTGTTATAAGTCCAGACCGCAATCAAAAAAGCATTTTGGAAAAAAACACGATACGATTTTCTTTTATACAAAGAGCGACAAATATACTTTTAATTGGAGTGCTGTTGCCCGTCCGCTTGCCGACGAGACAATCAAAAAATACCGCCTAATTGATGGTACCGGCAGAAGATATCGTTTGCAGGGACGCGGAATTACCGGCAGTCCGATACGCAGTGCAAAAGATGTCGACCAAAAATGGGAAAAAAGCAATCCTGAACTCGTCGTCCGTGATTATCTTGACGAAAAAATCGGCGTTTCATTGGAAGATTGGTGGCTCATCGACATCATAAATCAGTCAGCGAAAGAACGCCTCGGTTATCCCACTCAAAAGCCGCTTGCCCTTTTGGAACGAATTATCAAAGCGTCTTCCAATGAAGGCGACCTTGTTCTCGACGCTTTCTGCGGCTGCGGTACAACCGTTGATGCAGCACACTCACTCGGAAGAAATTGGATTGGTATCGACATCACG
>WRCR01000503.1 GCA_009783865.1 Planctomycetaceae bacterium
ATGCGTTCGATGAAAAAAGGAACGAAAAAACAATATGCTTCCAGGCCGGGCGAGCCGCCGAGGCGGCATTCAAGCGCGCTGCGGAAGTCGATTTACTTTGCGCTTGATGAAAGAAGGATGAGTGCTGTCATCGGTCCCGTAAAATTCAAAGGGCAGTCGCAGGGCGCGGCCGCTCTTGAAAAGGGCGGGACGGTGAGAAAGACGGTATCGTCGCGGCGGCGGTACAGCAGGAAAGGACACATTATTGAGAAAGGGCTTTCGGTCGGGACGCACAACCGGCAATACAAGCCGATGGCGGAACGCTCTGAAGCGGAGCAGAGGCGGATAAAAGAGTATTACAAGAACGCGCCGGACGTGAAGGAAACCATTACCATTGAAATCAAGCCGCGCCCTTTTATGGTGCCTGCGTTAAAGCAGGAAGTGAAAAACATGGCAAAACACTTACAGAAGGCTAAGTCGAAATTCAGCAAATAAAAACCCTGCCGCTGGGTTGCAGCGGCGTTACAACACTTTTACAAGGAGAATGATTATGTCTAGAGTTGGAATCAAGGGACAGACCTATTTCAACAGCGGAACACATGCTTTACCGGTTTGGAAACGAGCGAAAATCGTAAAAGATCTTACGATGTCGCTGTCAAAGAACGAGGTGCAGGTCAAAAACAAGGGCAGTATTTTCGTAAAGTATCTGTCCGGTTTAGTTGACGTACCGCTGGACTTGGAAATTGACTGGGAACCGGGCGACCTGGTATTTGATGCGCTGCAGGCGGCGTTCTGGTCGGAAGAGATTTTAGAGTTTGTAATACTCGACGGCGGCATTCGCAAGCCGGGTGCGCAGGGCTTGCGCGCCGGTTACATGGTGACGAAGTTTGAAAGAGGCGAGCCGCTGGAAGACCAGATGACCGGCAGTATATCGCTGCGCCTGCATGCCGACAGCGAAGAAGAGCCGGACTGGGTGAAAGTCAATACAGGCGGCACAGCTTTGGAAACAATCGGTGCGTTCGGCGATGACCCGCTCAATAACCCGACACCGCCGTAATGATGACAAACTTTGAACAGATACTGGATTCTGCCGCCGATGCGGTGATGAACGCCTTCCGTGTTGCCGGAACGTATTTTTACGAAGTCCGGCAGAGCGGACAGCGTTTCCCTGCTGACTGCGCGGAAAAAACCATCGAGTTCGAAGAGGCGGATAAGACCGGCGAGACCTATATCAAAACCGGCAAGGCGTTTTACTTAAAGCGCAGTACTGTGATGGGCATCAACGGCGACATTGGCGGCGAGTCGGTTGAGGAGTTGGTGCCGCGGGGCGGTGATTACATTGTGAAAATCACAGACGGCATCGAGGAGCGCTATCAAATCAGTTATCGCGAGCCGTACAGAGTTATCGGAACGAACAAGGCACTATATTGCATCAACACCGTCTTGGAGAGACGGCAGTTGATAGTGAATAGTGACGAGTGAATAGTGAATAGTGAGGGACGCAGGCGTTGGAAGAAATTATCGTACTGACACCGGAGGAATCGCTTTTGATTATGCCCGGCGAGGAATTGAAGCCCGGCGGCGATATTCCGCTGCGCATCATGTTCGGCTTGGTGAAGTTTCCGTTAAACGGTGATTCGGCGCAGGAAGAAATCCTTAATGCTGTTTCGGAGTACCTGCGTTATGCGGTGCCGGTCGGATGGAACGTGATATCGGCGAAGCACTTGCGCATTGAAGCCGAAAACACGGAGCCGCTTGTACAGGTAGTTCCGGGCACCATCAGCTGGCAGCGGACTACGAAGGCGAAACAGAAAACCGTACACGCCATCAATGTTGTGGTGAGCGGCTTTATTGAAACGGATTTTGCGGTGGCTTTGCTTGGTAAATGGGCGGAGTTATTTTTGGACAGCGGAGGTCCCTTTGATGACTTTCCGTGCATGGGTGCGGAGACAATAACGGAAGCGGAGGCAGGTTTTGATGTTGACGCTTTAACTGATACGCCGAGCCGCTATTACGGCGGACTGCGGTTAACTTTTTGGGGGTACTGATATGCAAAAATTTACTGATACAAAACAAACCGAATGGACAGTCCATGTGAACGTCGATGTTATGCGGAGCGTGAAACAGCGTCTTGGCGTTGATATGCTTGACATCGAAACGTTTCTGAAGCAATATCAAGACGTGATTCTGCTCTGCGACATCTTATATCTTGCCTGCGAAGAGCAGGCTGATGAACTTGGAATCGACAGCAGAGAATTCGGTCGGCGGCTTGCCGGCGGTGCTTTGAAAGAGGCAAGGGAGGCGTTGCTCGAAGCATATGTAAATTTTATCCCCGACTCGGCGGCAGCCGAAAAGGTCCGCATCGTAAAAGACAAGTACAACGCCCGCAGCGACAAGGTGCTTGCGCTGCTGGACAAAAAGATGCCGCAGATACTGGCGCAAATCGAAAAAGAAACAGAGCAGGTCATCGCCGAACTCGAAAAAGAAATAGACGGCAATACCTCTGGCAGACCATCTACAAACTTGCCGGAATCTGCGGAGTAGAACCGGGGCCATTCACTTTACGCGAGTTGTGCTGGATGGCGGATGGGCGCGACGAGCTGGAGTGGAATCGGACATCACAGGTGCTTGCGCTGGTGTACAACATGCACCGGGATACGAAGTACCGTGCGGTAACGCCGCAGGAGTGCAATCCGTACAAAATGCGGGAGGAGATGACGAAGGAGCCGGACTTTTACATTACTCCTGCCGAACTCGCAAAATACGTAACGAAGTATGCAGGTTACA
>WRCR01000504.1 GCA_009783865.1 Planctomycetaceae bacterium
CGGTTTTGGTACAGCGGGAAAATCACAAAGTTGATGTCCGCTTCGTCAGTAGATACATCGAAACATTGACGAATTACGAAAAGAAACACGGCTCTTCGCTTTTAACACAGCGGCTGCGAACCGCTTTGCAGTTTGTTTCACGCGGCGGAAGTGCAGAAGAACTCGACACTGAACTGCGGTATCTTTCCGAAGAAGAATTTTCAAAAGCGGATGCCGACTACGGGCTAGTCCGGCTCATTCTCTGGGCAATTCCGATGATAGGATTTCTCGGAACCGTTGTAGGAATCACAATGGCGTTGAGCAATCTGGACTTGAACTCTATCAATGAATCCAGCAAGATGCTTTCCGCCGGTCTTTCGCTCGCTTTCGATACAACCGCTTTGGCAATCGTATTGGACGTGACACTGTACTTCATGCAGTTTATTGTCTATAGCGATGAAAGCAACTTGCTTTGGGAAATTGACCGGCACGCCGGTGATGAACTTCGCGGACGATTCGAGTTGGAAACAACTTCGCAGGATGACAGTCAAATCGCCTCCGTCCGCAGAATGATGGAAAACGTTGTCCTTTCGATAGAAACACTTATCGAAAAACAAACGAAACATTGGGAACACGGAATCGAAGCCGCCGACAAGCGGTATTCTCAGTTAACGGAACAGAACGCCGAAACAATGAAGATAGCGTTAGCGGGCGCGCTTTCCGAAAATGTTATAAAACACGCTGCACTGCTTGCGGAAGTCGAAAGGCGGTTTATCGAACAGAGCAGAGACGCTGCCGTGAAAGTTGAAGAATCGCTGCGGCAAAACATTGTGTCGTTTGTTTCGCTGCAACAGGAAATGCTTCGACAAAACGAAGCGGTGCAGCAAATCATCGGCGCAAACGGGCAACTAATGAAAAACGAACAGCGGTTGAACGAAAATCTTGCGGCACTGGCGCAAGTCGGCAACTTTGAACAGACGCTCAACAGTTTAGCGGCGGTGATACATCTCCTCAACGGCAAACATTCTATCGGTGTTCACCGTGATGCTGCGTAGTTCTTTTCCTTTTTCTTTCGTAATTAAATGAGCAGTAAGCAGGTTAAAATCAAACCGAAAGGCGGCGAAAACAACGTCACATTGTTTCCGTTTCTTGCGGTACTGCTCTGCACTATGGGCGGCTTGATAATGCTGCTCATAGTCATTGCCCGCAATGTTACAGAAACGAATGCGCAGGCAATAAACAAGATGCCGGAAGCGAAACAATATCTTTCGGAAGCAGAAGCACAGCACATCATTCAGCAGATTCAGCAGGAAATTGACGAAGCGGATTGGTACGCCGAGAACTTCGCTCAATCGAAAACCAATGCGGAAAAAGAACTAGCCGACATTCGGGCGGAATTAGCATCGAAAGAACGCCAGACCGAAAAAGTCAAAGACGAAATTGAACGTCTCGCAAAACTTGCAGAGACCTTGCAGAAACCGCAGACCGTCAATCGGGATACGGAACAGATGAAACAGATTCTTGCACAGCGGGAGAAGCAGAAGAAGGAACTAGAGACGGCGTTGCAGAAACTTCAAAAGGAAGCGGCGCAAGACGCAAAGTCCTACGCTATAATACCTTATCGCGGACAGAACGAAACATTCCGCCGACCGATTTACGTTGAATGTAAAAACGGAAAAGTGATTATTCAGCCCGAAGGCGTAGAACTTCATCCCGATGACTTCATACTCGCCGACAGACCGGATAACCCGCTTGATACATCTCTGCGGGTAGTTCGGCAGTATTATGTTGAAACGAATCAGATACAGCGGGGAACTGAACCGTATCCCCTTCTTGTGGTGCGTCCGTCGGGTGTTGATGCGTACTCGTCAGTACGGCAGGCAATGGGTTCGTGGGTCAATGAATACGGTTATGAACTAATCGATGAAGATTGGAAAATGGAATATCCGCCGGCAAGCGATGAATTGCGTTCCCGACTGGAAAAGCAGTTGGAATCCTCCCGTATCCGTATGTCGGCATACATTGCGGCAATAAAAGCGGAACGTCTCGGAAATGCAATGGCGCAGCGGCAGTATCGTGTTGACCGTAATGGTGTGGCTGAACCCGTTGAAGGTTTTCATCAAGGATACAGCCGCGGCAATAATCGAACCGGCAATTTTCCCGGCAATAGTTCCGGCGGCAATTTCGGAAGCAACAGCCGGATGCCGAACATCAATCCGAATCCGACTCCGATGCCGACTCCTAACACTGGTCCGAATAGAGGAGGACTGCCGGGAAGCAGCGGCGGAAATGCTGTTCCGAGCGAAGATAAATACGTGGGTAAAATACCCGATGACTTCAACGCTCAACAAGGTGCTTCGAAAAGTGAAACAGCGGGTTATGCCCGTTCCAGTATTCAGTATCATTTTCCTGATGCGGCAGAGCAGACGGCAGACGGCAGACAGCAGACGGCTGATGGTCAGCAGTCGGTATTGCCGCCGAATTTTTCGGTTCAACCGGTGCCTTCGGGCGGTATGCCTGCGGTTGCGATGAGTGCGACAACAACGCCGGAGATGAACATGCAGGAGATGCCGCCGGATATGGCGAAGCCGTCGGGCAATCCGTTGTTTCAACAGCGGCAAAAACAAAACGAAAACGAACAGACGCGGGTAGATAACTGGGCGTTGCGGGGAATGGAAAGATTTTCAACGGCAGTCAAGCGGAGTGTTAAAATCCGTTGCGAAAAAGATAAATTTGTTTTGACGGAACAGCCGGGACTGATAGGAATCAG
>WRCR01000505.1 GCA_009783865.1 Planctomycetaceae bacterium
GGAAGGTATTTTCATCATCAGGCGACCGGCGTGTTTTTGCCGCACAATTGGTTGCCCAATAGCATTGGCGGAAACTTCACGGTTGACATGGGCGGCGGAGTTGGCGGCGGGGGCGGTGCTTCGGACGGTTGGAATGATCGTAATCAAGGTTATGGCGGTCCCGGTGCTGTCATCATCATAAAGGAATCATAAATTTTTGGAAGGGAAAAAAATGAGAACAGAAATAAGCATACAACAACCAGAATTTACAGTGCAGAACGGTGCGGTACGTCTTGTGAAAGCCAAGACATTGTCCGATTCGCTTCAAATGGAATACCAAACGGCGGAAGGTCTAACAGCCGAAATGCTTACGTATCTGCCGGGCGAGGAAGTGCTGGACTTTGACTCGTGTAGTCCAGAACATTTGGCAATGGTCATTCAAAAGTGGTGCGAGCAAAGAAATCGACCGTCTGTTCAACCCGTCGATCCGCTCTATGAAGAATTTTTGCGAGAGGAGAAGTTGTCGGAATTGCAGAAAGCCTGTCAGGAAGCGATTTACAAAGGAGTTGAAGTCTCGACTTCCGAAGGAACGAAGCGGTTTTCGCTGACGTTGCCGGATCAAATCAACCTGATCGGCTTGAGAAACATGCTTGATAAGGGCAGTTCGGCAATACCGTACCACGCCGATGGCGAAGCGATGAGGCTCTGGTCTGTTGACGATGTGCAGGCGATATTGCAGGCGGCTGATCGCCGTGTCATGTATCATCGGGTCTATTTCAGTCTGTTGCATGAATGGCTCCGCAGGACGGCGTATCCTGAATTTTTGGGAATTGACTACGGCGATGCGCTGCCCGATGGTCTTGCAAGGAGTATGGCAGGAATTATGGAAAGCACCACCGGCGATGGGGCTTGTAATCGGCAAAAAAGCATTTACACTACATGGACAGATTGAAATACTATCCGGCAGTGCGCCGGACGGATTGAATTCGAGTACGTTGACAAATCATCAGACTTTCGCTTCGGCGAACGGCAGTTTTCTACATGACAAACGGGCAACCGGGTAGGAAATTATCGGTGTGTCATAAAGTTGCGTTGCTCTCCGTGGAGGGAGCGCGCGTATGACCTGCGGTAAAGTTAGCATTACGCCTTTCATGTATGTGATGCACCTCTTTTGTCGGAGGGATTATGCCGAGTCTGATGAGCGTGCCGCTCCCATTCTTGAGCGTCTCTTGTTGCCGTTCTCGGCTTGTTTTTCTCCCCCAAAAAAGATATGCGAAAGAACATGACACAATTTGACACACTTGCCCTGCTAGAATAAAGCGTCTACAAAACAGTTTTTTTATGCGACTGATAACAGACGGATACTAGCATCGGTACTGTCTTGTAAGTGTCTCTTATTTGTCGTCATTGGTTGGATATTTCCTTTACACGGAGGTATATGACGTGTTCTTGCATGGATGCCTTATAACGGATTCAAATACCTGTACTCATTACTATTGTCATACAAAATGGATCCCCGTGCCCTTGAAATCCTTGCTAGGCTAGAAACCATTGACATGGAGTCAATGGCTCTGCGAAAAGAATTGCGGAAAATATTGGAAGCAGGGAAACGTGGTGGTGCAGATGAAGCAGCCTTTTCGATGTTCAAAGGTACGACACGTCGGTTGTTGACAGAATTATTGCATGCCCCCAACAACATGCTTTCCTATGACGACATCCGACTAGACGTAATGCTTGATGAAGACGTAAGTAATTCGGCAGTGCGGAGTGTAATAAAACGAGCCAGACAAGAAATGAGAGACTGGCATGGTTGCCCCTACGAAATCAAATCTATCGCGAAAAAGGGATATAAACTGGAAAGGAAAAAGTGTCAAACAGTGCTGGAAAGCCATCAAGAACACGGAAAAACAAGACACAGTTTGACACACTTGATCAAGTATAATGGTTGTCCATGCGGGAGAAGTAACGATATACAGGTCACATGTCAAATGTTTCAGATGGATTGAAACACTCCAAGCGACGCAGCCGAGGCTGAGAAGTTTGGGCAATAACTGTACATGATTGCATTTTTATGAAGAAGTATCCTCAAAAAACCGGTATCAGAAATGTAGTGCAAGGAACGTCGGTATCTCTTTACCGCCACGTTCTTATTGTCATGCTGACGACGTTGCTTCTGCTGACTGCCACCGTTTTTGTAAATGCAGGGCAATCCGGCAGCAAATATGCAATCATCATTGCCGTTTCCCAATACGATAGTAACCGGATTCCTTCGTTGCCTTTGGTGGCAAATGATGCTACGGCACTGGCAAACACGTTGCACCAACGCGGCGGCTATGAAATCATTCCGCTGTTTGAGAGTTTTGACCGGGATGTGCCAACATCGTCTAGAACGGTGCCAACAAAAGATAATATCGTGTCCGAAGTGACAAGCGTGCTGAAAAAATGCAAACCGGATGATACAGTTTTCCTCTATTTCAGTGGACACGGGGTTCAGCATCCGCAAACCCCAGGCAAGACGTACCTTCTCCCTAGGAATGCCGATGTTACAAAAATTGATGACACTTTTTTGGAAACGGCTTGGTTGCGAGACCTGCTTGCACGTTGTCAAGCAACGACAAAATTTTTCATAATTGATGCCTGTCACGCTGGCGGAGACAAATCTGTGAATTTAGACCTCAACAGCGATCAGCATAAGAGTCTCTCATCGCATGAGTTGGTTGATAGCGGCATAACAGGAGTGGTCACGCTTGCAAGCAGTACAAAAAAC
>WRCR01000506.1 GCA_009783865.1 Planctomycetaceae bacterium
ACTCGCCGTATCACTTAGCGCAGGCGGAACAGGCAGAGCAAGCGGACGATGCTCCAGACAAGAAACCGGCTGCCAGCCAGAAAGATAAGCAGAAAGACATCGAAGTAAAAGCAGACCCCAATCGGGTGATTCCGCGCTGTAAAATATACATATTCAATACCCGCGCTGCCTTGGAAGCGAAAAGCCAAGAGAACAACGTCCCGCTTTTTGGCGGTAGAGAACACGCTGGCGGATTCTACGACTTGAAGGCGAATTCCATCTACATGTTACGTTCCGGTTCCCTTCAGAAAACACGGGAAATTCTCTTGCACGAAGCGACGCATTTTTACACAAACAACTTTTTGCCGGGCGGGTGGTACTGTTATCCGGACTGGTTTCGCGAGGGACTTTCCATGAGATACCAGGTTCATACATGGAACGGCGACAATCTCGTCATCGGCTTTCCGCCGCGTTTGTCATATTTCGACAATCCCGGCAGCGGCTTGACGGGATTGGTACGTCTGCGTACCTATATGCAAGCGCAGGGAACCGCAGCCGTGCCGGAAACGGAGAGTAAGACCAAACCGGCAAAGAAAACAACGCCAATCCAGCCGGAGTTGATACAGCCCTTTCTCGATACGCAGTTCACACCGGAACTGATGCGGCGCGATGGCGTGGAACTTAAACATCCGCGCGAAGAGGTTTCCCATCGTTACGCCATGTATCAGGCATTTGGACGGTTTCTAACAATGGCGAGACCGGACATACTGGACGCAATTCTGAAGCAGATTTCCCAATGGGAGAACGACAATGTCAACGAACCGCCGAAGTATGACCGATTCATCGCCGCATGGAAAAAAGTCAACGAAGAAAAACCAATCACGATTGAGGACATCGGTACTTGGCTGCAAAAAAACCAGTTGACGTTCAAATGGGTCTATGGGGACTGGCAGGACGTAGGAGACCGGATTGCCGGTCTTTCGAAGGACGACAGCATCGGTGTCCTGCTGTTGCGTGATACGAAGACGCTGCCGAAGTTCACCGTCTATCCGAAGAATTTATCGAAGTTTCATGTCGGTGTTGTTTTCAATTTCATTGACGAAAAGAATTATAGTATGGTGATTGTCAACGAAAGCGGTTCGGTAATACAGTGGGAACAGCGAAACGATGTCTGGACACCCGGTAAAACGCTCGGCAAGATGGCACCGGTTCCCGGCAAGTTAGGACCGTCGTTCTTTTTTGCAGCCGCACAGCAGGGAAACGTGCTGCGGATTACAATCAATAAAACGCCGGTCGGCGATTATCCCCGGATTCCCAACTCGTTCTGCGGATTTTACATCAAAAACACCGAAGCCCTGTTTGTGCCGTGAACGGCACAGAACCCGAAGTGCAGCAAGGGCGGAAAATTATATTAAAATACACATACTTTTGCATAATCACCTGCATCATCACAGCCGATTGTTATGAAAATTACCGGAATCAAAACGCTGATTTGCTTTGCCTGCCGGACGAACTGGGTTTTCGTCAAGGTCTTTACCGACCAGCCCGGACTCTGGGGTACCGGCGAAGCAACACTGGAATACAAAGAACACGCCGTTGCTGCCGCTTGCATGGAACTAGAACGGGACTTGCTCGGACGAGACCCGCGAAACATTGAAGCCGCTTGGCACGACAACTACCGCGATGCCTATTGGCGGGGCGGACCTGTTTTAATGAGTGCGATTTCCGCCGTTGACATTGCTCTTTGGGATATTCTCGGCAAAGACCTCGGCGTTCCGGTTTGGCGGTTGCTCGGCGGCAAAGTCCGCGACAGCATTCCTTGCTACGCCAACGGCTGGTTTGCCGGTGCTAAAACACCGGAAGAGTTTGCCGAAAAAGCAGCGCAGGCAGCACAGTCCGGTTTCAAAGCGTTAAAGTGGGACCCCTTCGGTTCCGCTTACCGTCATATTGAACCGAAAGCATTTGAACAGGCAATGCGCTGTGTTGCGGCGGTTTCCGAAGCCGTCAAAGGCAAAGCCGAAATTATGATTGAAGGTCACGGTCGTTTTGATTTGCCGACTGCTCTGCGGATAGGAAAAGCGTTAGAACGTTTTGATATTCTTTGGTTCGAGGAGCCGCTCATTCCCGATACGATTGAAGCGATTGCCGACTTGCGCCGCCGCATTGCGGTTCCGCTGGCTTTCGGTGAACGCCTTTACGGACGCTGGGGTTTTCGTACTCTTTTGGAAAGCCGGGGCTGCGATTTCGTTCAGCCGGATGTTTCGCACGCTGGCGGCATTACGGAGTTGCGAAACATTGCCGTTTTAGCGGAAACGCATCATATACCTTTTTGTCCGCACAATCCAAGCGGACCGGTTGCTAACGCCGCAACGCTGCAACTTGCCGCTTCGCAGCCGTCTTTCTTTTTGTTGGAAACGATGGCAGCCGATGTTCCCTGGCGCAGCGAAATTTGCGATGAAAGCGTTGTTTTCCAGAACGGCAATATGTTCATTCCAGACCGCGCTGGTATCGGCATCGAGATAAATGAAACGGAAATCGAAAAGCATCCGTATCAACCGGTTGGCTTGAGACATTACAAAGGAACCCTGACGGATATTCAATCGGACGATTCTAGACCGTTCTTTTCAGAGGGAAAATCATGACCGACACCGACCTACCGAAACCGCTTTGGAAATCGCCAATCTTTGTCGTCTCTATGACGATATGCCTGCTCCTTTTCCTGTTCGGCGGATACATTTTCTTCCTTTGGGCACCGCCGCTGGTTAT
>WRCR01000507.1 GCA_009783865.1 Planctomycetaceae bacterium
CGGGCAGCCACTTCCAACAGCGGCGAGTCCATCGTTTGAAATGTCCCCATCTTTCGCGGGGAACCCGAAGCGGCAAATTGCGCTGCACTGCTTCTGTTTGCAGCAATCTCCAAATATCCGGTATTACATGAATATGCTGGTGTGAATCCAAATGGTCAAAACGGAGACGATATTTTTCTGCAAGATGATTCATCCGATTTATCTGTGCGAAAAATTCCGCTCGAATTTGCGAGAGCAGCGCGTCTCTTTGTTTTGAGGCAAGCATCCGCCAAACACTGACAAAGCCGTGCCGGAAAAATCCGTTGGTATCAACGAGCAGCGGCACCTCATGCGGGGAACTCACCGGTCTGCCGCTGGTCAATGTAAAATGCAGAGCAAGTCCCAAATGCGGCACCTGCTCCCCGACTTGCAGTAATGCACTTTCGGCAAAGGGCATGTTGACCATCACGCTTGCCGCTGTGACAGTTCCCATTTCGGCACCTCGCAGAATTGCCGCATTGACCTGCGGAGAAAAACCAAGGTCATCAGCATTGATGATGATTTTGCGGGAACTGGTCATGAAAATTATTTAACATCGTACAAGCGGCTTTTTCCCTTATTCCCGGGTAAATAATAATTGGTCGTATTGCCGCATGAATCGTTTCATTCGGTTGACTTCGCTCATTTTTTCGATAAAGTGCGGCGGCACAGGTACTTTCTTAAGCGATGGACCAAAATGGACAATTTGCCAATAATCCGGTTCACTGATGACAAGATACAGTCGTCCTTCGGTCAAGCGGCGGTCAGTCGATTTCAACAAGTACTTCGGTCGCTGCCTGTCGATTTCGAGTAGTTCTTCGCGTAATTCCGTTTCGCTTTCGCAATTTATCAGCGTTTCTATGTCGATTTTTCGCAATGGTTGTCCGCTGTAAAACACCCAACTTGGGTCGCTCATTCCGACATAAACAATCAAAGGCGGCACACCGTTATCGCCGGGAGCGATGTTTTGAAAAAATTCGCTGCGGTGAAAAGCATGCTTTGAAATCTGTCCGGCACTCCATTGAAACAATGTTGAAACGAACAGCAGAGCGAGCAGTACATAAACAGCATCAAGGGCTTTTCGCCCGCCGCGCAGATAGGCGGCGATACCGGCAATCCCCGCTAGCAGCGGAATCAAACCGATGACGATTCCCGTCATATACTCGTCTGGAAAATATCGGGGAAGAACAAAATACATTGTCGTCATGATACCGATTCCGACAACGATTAAAGCACCAATCACAACCGGTGTCCAAAACGGTGCAGCAAGGTCGCTGTCCCGCCGCCAATGAACGAGATATGCTCCCAGCAGAATGGCGATTGCCGGATATGCCGGAACGACATAATGCGGCAACTTCGTGCTGACGAGTGTGAAGAGTCCGAAGTATAAAACAATCCAGCAAACGGCGAAATAATAGACGTTCTTTAGTTCATCTTTCCGGCGGAGCCGCCGACACAGGTCAATCAGCCAAGGAATGAAAAATATCGACCACGGAAAGGTGCCGAATAGTGACATTACCGGATAAAAGAGAGGTCCTAAATTGAAACCCGTGTGTCCGCGGGTCGGTTCAATAGTCCGCTGAAAATTGTGTTCAACGAAAAACATGTGAAGCCATTCTCCGTTGGTTTGCCACCCAACGGCAATGAACCACGGTCCGGCAACTGCCAAGATGGCAAGGGCGGCTGTTAATAGCCGCATTTTCCAGCAGATTCGAAGGAACGCCGCAATCCACTGCAACGGATTGCGGTTAATGCGCCCCGGAAACGCTTTGACTAGCAGAAAAAGTCCGATGACAGCAGTTCCGAAAAGAGCCATTGCGGGACCCTTAGCAAGAACTGCCATTCCGAGACAGGCGTTCATCAGAACGACAATCATCCAGCGGTCTGGAAACCATGGAGCAATTCGGTTGTCAAACGAGATAGATGGCGTTTCAACAAAACCGCTTCGGAATCCCCGACAGCCGTAAACGTAAAATGTAGTTGCGGCAACCATCCAGCAGACGGCGGCACCGTCGCAGGTCGTTCCGCGCGTTTCAACAACAAACAATAACATCGTTGCTAAAATAAACGCAGAACGTAAAGCGATATTGTTTGACGCAAATAACCGCCGTGCAATATGATACGTTAAAAACACCGTTGCCGTTCCATACAAAGCAGTCGGAAAGCGTACTGCAAATTCATTGACTCCGAATACCCAAAAGGAGAGTATCATTCCCCAGAATATCAATATCGGTTTGTCGCCTAGTTCGCTGTCACTGAACGTAGGCACTATCCATTCTCCTTTTTCGAACATTTCCTTGGCAATGGCAGCGAAGTATCCTTCGTCGAAATCCCACAGCACGCTGCTGCCGAGAAATGGAAAAAAGAGCAATCCGCATAACAAGAGAAGTAAAATATGAGAGCGGAACAAAGAGTAATGTTTCATTGAATCGGTACTTTTTTCGCGGCTGTCGTCTCCGCTATAATCTTTCATTACTGCTCCTTTTGGTTGAACGCCGCTTCGTATCTAAAATAGCGGATGCGCAATTTATCTGAACCTATGCTGCCTTTTTCTTGTCTTCTATCAGAATGTCTGTTATCTTTTGTATTTCGGCGTTAAAACCGACCTGTTCCTGTACTACAAACAGAGGGCGGCGTTTCGTTTCCATGTAGATACGTCCGACGTATTCTCCGACAATGCCGAGTGCTGTCAACTGCATTCCGCCGAGAA
>WRCR01000508.1 GCA_009783865.1 Planctomycetaceae bacterium
AACCGTCTATGAATTTGTAGAAACGCTGCTGCTTTGTATTTTGTTTGTCGTCGGTACAGTGTACATATTCTTGCAGGACTGGCGGGCTGCGTTAATTCCAACACTTACGATTCCCGTCTCGATAGTCGGAGCATTTTTCTTCATGTTCCTGTTCGGGTTTTCCATTAACACGATGACGCTTTTCGGCTTGATTCTCGTCATTGGAATCGTGGTCGATGACGCTATCGTTGTTGTTGAAAATACGCAGCGTATCATTGACGAAGAACATCTCGAAGGACACGCCGCTGCGAAAAAATCAATGAATCAGGTTATCGGACCCGTTATCGCAACGGTTCTTGTAATGATGTCGGTATTCATTCCTACCGCAATGATGAGCGGCATAGTTGGAAAGTTATATCAGCAGTTTGCGTTGACGATAGCGTCAGCGATGTTTATTTCCGGTGTTTGCGGTATTACGCTTGCACCGGCTTTGTGTGCGATTTTACTGCGCCCCTCCATTGCGAAAAACCGCCGGTTCTTCATATTCCGCATCTTCAACTGGTTCTTTGACGGCTTCACGAATTTCTATCTCGGCAACGTCAAGATGGTGATTATGGTTGCCCCACTCATCTTACTTCTATGGTTCGGTCTCGTTGGATTTCTGATTTGGATAGTCGGAGTAATGCCGTCCAGTTTTCTGCCGAATGAAGACCAAGGCGTGATTTTCTGCGATGTTGCACTGCCGGAAGGAGCAACACAGGAGCGAACCGGTGAGGTTCTCGACCTCGTAGAAGAAATCACAAACCGGCAAAAGAAAATTCTGCGGGACGAGAAAGGCAACGTCATCGCCGGCGGGATTAAAGCCGGTATGTTTGTCAACGGCTTTTCTTTCATGGGCGGACAGGCATCGAACCGCGCAATGTGTATCCTGCGGCTTGATACGTGGGATAAGCGCAAAGAAACAGCGTTGAAACCTGCGGCAATTCAGGCACGCCTGCAAAAGGATTTTAGCGAAATTCCTGAAGCGGAATTTATGCTCTTCACGCCGCCGCCGGTGATGGGACTCGGTCTCTCGACCGGTGTTTCGTACCAGTTGCTTGATGAACGGGATACCGGACCAAACAACCTCTATGCCGTGATGCAGGACGTTTGCCAAAAAGCGGTGGACTTCAATCCGATTGTTCACGCAATGGCAACGTTTAATCCCAATTCGCCGCGGCTGTACCTCGACATTGACCGTGAAAAGGCAAAACGCATGGGCTTGAATCTCGGCGAAGTTTTCGGTGCCTTGCAGTCCAATCTCGGAACCGCTTATGCTAACGACTTCAACAAGTTCGGAAAGACCTTCCGCGTCAATATGCAGGCGGACGGAAAATACCGCGACAACATGGAAAAGGTTCTCAACATCAAAGTCAAGAACAACAAGGGGGCAATGGTGCCGCTCAGTGCTTTTGTAACTCTGAAGGAAACATCTGGTCCGCAAAACATTACGCGGTTTAACCTGTTTCCGTCAGCGAAGATAACCGCCATTGTACGTCCCGACCGCAGCACCAGCGATGGTATTGCTAAGATGAAAGAAGTCACCGAAACACTGCCGGACGGTTTCAGTAATGCGTGGTCGGACTTGACTTATCAAGAAATGACGGTCGGAAACCAAACCGCTTACATTTTCGCACTTTCGGTGCTGTTTGCATTTTTAATTCTTGCGGCGCAATATGAAAGTTGGTCGTCGCCGCTGATTATCATGATGGCGGTTCCGCTCGGTGTTGCCGGTGCTGTTACGGCGGTATTCTGCTTCGGAATGTGGGGCGGCGCATTGCTCGAAATGAACATCTACACGCAAATCGGTCTCCTGATGATGGTCGGCTTGTCGGCAAAGAACGCAATTTTAATTACGGAATTTGCCCGTGAAAGACGTGAGGAAGGTATGCCGCTGATTCAATCGGCTTATGAAGCGGGTCGCCTTCGGCTGCGTCCGATTTTCATGACTTCGTTTGCATTTATCCTTGGTGTTCTGCCGCTGGTTTGGGCTAACGGTGCCGGTTCGAACAGCCGAAATGCCATCGGAAACTGCGTTTTCGGCGGCTTGCTGATGGAAACAATGGTCGGCGTATATGTCACACCAGTATTGTTCGTTTTGATTCACGGAATGGCGGAGTCATTCATGAAACGCTTCCGTTCCTCATTGGCGGCATCACATGAAAAAGCGAAACTCGAATCCGACCGTTCTCTTGATGATTCCGTTGTCAGACACGGGGATTAATATTTATTTTTCAAACCTTAACTACTAAACATGCCTCTCATAGTTCAGAAATTCGGCGGTTCCAGCGTTGCCGACCCGGAAAAAATCAAAAACGCTGCCCGTAAAGCAATCCGCGCTGCTCAAGCGGGAAATCAAGTCGTTGTCGTTGTCAGCGCAATGGGAAAAACGACCGACCATCTCATTTCTCTTGCAAAGGAATTGACCGACCGACCGGCGAGTCGGGAAATGGATATGCTGATGTCGTCCGGCGAACAGGTTACTATTGCGCTGATGGCAATAGCGATTGAATCGCTCGGATACAAAGCAATCAGTATGACCGGTGCGCAAATCGGAATCAAGACGGACAGTTCTTATATGAAGGCGCGCATCAAAACGATTTCAAATGAACGGATACGGAAAGCACTTGATGCGGGACAAATCGTCATCGCAGCGGGCTTTCAAGGTATCGATGACGAAAACAATATCACTACACTCGGACGCGGCGG
>WRCR01000509.1 GCA_009783865.1 Planctomycetaceae bacterium
AAGACGCAACGCTCATTGCAAGAAAGGACAAAGAGGAGTCCGTGCGGGAAGTGATTGAACGATTGAAAAAAGAAGGTCGAAAGGAATTGTTGTAAATATACAGGGATTTCTAATCCTACGCTGCGTTAACTGTCAATTTCGTTATAAATGGAATTGCGGAATTCTTTTTGTACGTGGCGGGAAATCAATCCGATATCAGGCGATACAGCACGGATGCGGCTGTTTTTCACCGAAAAACAATGTTATATCGGATAAATAAAACAACGTATCCTACCCCTTAAGTGCTATGCTGCGCCAATTCTTCCCTTCATATGCGGTGCTGTTTCTGTTGTCCGTTTCAACTGCGGCGGCTTTTGACTTGAGATATCCTCCGGCAGGCGGAGACCCGCCGATACCGAATCCTTACACTGCTGACATAGTACTCGATACCCGCATCAATGTAATAGCCGTTGATTCACCGGCAAATAATCCGTTTAGAATCAGCGGTGTCATCGAAGGTGATGAAGGACGGTTTTTAGAAAAGCGCGGAACCGGCGAATTGATACTGTCCGGTTCGAACTTTTACGCCGGCGATACTCTACTGCGGGAAGGAACTCTCGGCATTGCAAACAGTTATGCTCTCGGCGATGGAGTGTTAGTTATGTCTAATGGAACCGTTCTGAAATTTGTTAGTACGAACCTCTCTCTTGCAAACGCTGTTTCATTTGATGGTAATTCAGTTGTTAACACACTGGGATTTTCGGCGGAGTTGACCGGCGGACTTTACGGCAGCGGCAATTGGGAAAAGATAGGCGGCGGCGTACTTACATTGACACCATCAAGCGGCAGAAACAATGCCGTAGAAGGAACGCTGACAATTACCGATGGCGAAATCATAGCGGGAAACAGCAGAGCATTTACTTCTGTAAATAAAATCGCTCTCGAAGGCGGCATCCTAAATCTTAACAATAATAACGCTGTTATCGGAGAATTGTCCGGTGACGACGCTGACAGTGAAATCATTCTCGGCTCGGCAACACTCAGAGTCAATCAGGGAAGCGACACTGAATATGCAGGGCAAATTACCGGTACCGGAAGAATCCAAAAAAGCGGCACAGGAAAACTGACGCTGTCCGGAGACAACACTTTCAGCGGCGGTACCGATGTTATTGCAGGAACACTTGAAATTGCAAATATAAATTCTCTCGGAGCAGGAGCAGCCGCAATCGCTTCCAGCGCGATTCTTGAACTTTCCGGCGACGGTGTGTATTCAAATACCTTCACCGGTACCGGAACGCTCTTGTTTTCCGCCAACGGACGCATCGACAGTAATTTTGACGGCGTGGTCAATGTTACCGGCAGGTTGGGAAGCAACAATAGGTTCGGATTGCTATACGTCGAAAGAAACGGCACCTTCTCGCCGGACGGAATACGGACTGAAGGACTTGCAACATATACAGCCATCGGAAGTGTTAACGTCGGTGCGGCTATATTCGAGACCGGTTCGGAATTGAAAGTCAATGTCGATGCCGTCAACAAAACGAATTCGCAGGTTATTGTTGCAGAAGGCGGACGGGTACTCATTCAGCCCGGTGCTAATCTTTCCGTGCAACTACTCAATAATAGACAACCCGCTGAAAATCAGCGGTTCCGTGTCATCGATACGGTAAAAGAATCCTTCACCGACACCACGTTGTTCAATACGAACATACTGTACACGGCAGTAATGGGAGACAACTTCAGCGGCAAATTCTTTTCGAGTATTGAGAATGACGGATACTGGATAACGTATTATTCTGACACGCCGTATTTTGAGAATAACGCAATCGGACACGCTTCAGATAACACATTGGAAGTTGCGGGAGGATTGGATAGAATTTTCGACAGCGGTCATATCGCGCCGCTTCAGAGAATTTTTGACGCATTAGGAAGTATTCCGAAAAACAGACCGATAGACAGAGCAATAGCATTATCACAACTTCACGGCGAAGTATATTTGGCAAGCCGTGATGCGGTGATGCAACTTCAAAAAGGTTTCCTCGGCAACTTGCCGAAGGTCCGCGATTGGGAATACCGCTATCCGTCCAATTACCGCCGATGTTCTAATCTGTCGCTATGGACTACCTTTGTCGGTGACTTTCGCGACCGCAGAGTTGGAATTAAGGGCTTCTATGATGATTACACGTTGAATACAGCCGGTATTGTTGTCGGCGGCGATAAACATCTCTCGCGGAATTTCATCGGCGGTTTTGCACTCGGTTATGATTATTCTTCGCTCGGCTTTGATACCTTGCGCAGCCGGTCGAGCATTAACAGTATCAGAACTATGTTGTACGGAGGTTATGCTGCCGGTGATTATTATTGCGATTCATGGGCGGGATACTCGAAAAACTGGCATCAGGCGCACCGCAGCATTGACATCGGAACTACGCCGGAAGCAAGATTTACGGCAAGAACAACTGGAAAATATAATGACGATGTTATTTCCGTCGGATTTGAAGCGGGCAGAACCTTTGATTGCCAATGGGTTGATTTTGTTCCGTACATCGGATTGGACTACACGTTTGTTCATTCTTCGGGATTAACTGAAAAAGGCGGCGGACAGGCAAATCTGCGCATCGGCAGGTCAAATCTCAATTCGCTGCGTATGCCGATTGGTGTGCGTTTCAAGAAGGAATTCAACGGATTATTTTGTGACTAAACTTTTGCAAACTTCCATTTGTTCCTTAAAATACCGGCACATGTC
>WRCR01000510.1 GCA_009783865.1 Planctomycetaceae bacterium
CTGTGCAAGACAATATGCTGACTCTCGGCGTGAAGCGGCATCGGTGGAGGTTTGCCGCAGACGCTCAATCAACTTGTCGAACCGCTGCGATTGTTGATAATAGGACGACATCCGCGAAACGGCACCGATTTTTCCTTGCAGGTCTTCCGTCTTCTCGAAGATACGCCATTGTATTTCGAGGGCTTCGTCCACTTCGTTTGTATCGAACAATACATCAGCCAACGTCGTCAAAGTTGTGGTGTCGGTTGGGTCGAGCCGGACTGCGCGGCGTAGAATTTCGATGCCGTCTTTACGCCGTCCGATACTCAAGAGCATGTCGGCAAAAAAGCGGCTGTTGGCGGCATTGCCTGCTCCGGTTGCCATGACAAGTCGGGCGGTTTCAATTGCTTGTTCCATTTCGCCCAAATCGCGGCGCAGATTTGCCAGCCGCTTCAAGTGTTCGACGCGCCGTTGCTGGTCAGCGTTAGCGAGTTTTTCGTAAATCGCCGCCGCCCGAACTTGGTCGCTGCCTTTCTCGAAAATACTCGCTGCTGCTTCGAGGAGAATGTTCGAGTTCGGTGCTTTTTCCATTGCGCTTTCAATGGATTCAGTTGCCGCGTTCATCAAACCGAGTGCCGTTTGATACACTGCCAGCCGCCAGAAATCGGCGGCATAATCCGCAAGTTGCGCGGAGTACCGCTTCACTTGCGGCTCTTTAAGTTGTTTTGCCAGCGTTTCGGCAGCATCACGGAGTTTCCCAGTTGATTGAAGCAATTTCGTATAAGCATATAAGAAGCGGGCGAACTCTTCCGTCAGCGGTTTCGCTAATTTTTCTCCTTCGAGATATTGCGTTTCGGCATATTCAATTTTTTCGTTTGCAAAGAGCAAGTCAGCATATTGCATCCGCAGTTCGAATTCTTCCGGTGCGAGTTCAACCGCTTCTTTCATGGCGGTCATTGCTTCTTCCGTGTACCCAAGCGATTTGAATATACCGCCCAGTTGCGAAAGATTTCCAGCTGTCCGCCGATTTCCTTCGGCAATTTGCCGAAGGGTTGCGACCGCTTCTTCCTTGCGTTCCCGATGATGATAAAAATAACCTAGATATTCTTTATAGCCGGGGTCATTCGGACGGAGTTCGATTGCTTTCTTGTATAATTTTTCGGCTTCGTCGGTAATTTTCGCGGTATTTGCCAAATCGGCAACAACGATGAGTACAGCCGGGTCGTCCGGTCTCGCCGTGATGAGTTTGCTCCAGATTTTGACGGCTGCCGCCTTTCGTTCTGGTTCTTCCAACTTCGTGTTTTCCAGCACCGCTAATCCCCATTGGGAAATATGGTCGGGATTGTTAGGTTCGATTTCGTCAATCTTCGCATAATGTTTGTCCACGGCTTCAAAGTCGCGGTCAGCGACCAAGAGGTCAATGAGGGCAAGGCGCAGCGAAACATCCGACGGTGCTTTTTCTAAAGTGTCGGCAAGTAATTTTTTCGCTTCATCGGTACGGGAAAGCCGAACCAGTGCAATGGCATGCCGGCGAATGGTGTCGAGGTCATTCGGATATTTTTGCAGCCGCTTCTGATAATAACCGGCGAGACCGGCATAGTCGGCTTGCCGGACGAAAATGCGTTCAACCCGGTCTCGAATTGACCGCGAGAGCCAATTATCGCTCGCCAGTTCTTCCAGCAATTTTTCAAAGTCATCGATTGCGCCTTGTTTGCTGCCGAGCCGGATTTTGATGTCCGCCGCCGCCAGCGTGTATTGGACTCTGGCGAAGTTATCGTTCTTTGCAATTTCGGCGAGGCGTTGATAGCGTTTGAGTGCCTCGTCGAATCTGCTTTCCTCTTCGAGTGTTTCGGCAATCCGCACGAGAATATCGCGGTCGCCCGGGAAGAGTTCTTCCAATTTATCCCAAACGCGGGTCGAGTTTTGCCGGTCGCCGAAGCGTTCATAAACCCGTCCGAGAGTTTGCAGAATCGCAAGAACATCTTTGCCTAAAACTGCTTTGTCTCCTGTGTTCATTTTGATACTCTCCAATGCCCGCTGCAATGCTTTTTCCAGTGTTTCGGCAGCATCGCGGAGTCGTCCTTGGGCAATGTATGTTTCACCGAGATAAAACGGCGCGAGCAAATCGGCTGCGTCCAGCGTCATTGCTTTTTCCAAAGCGGAGATGGTTGCGGCATCATCGTTGCGGCGGGACAGAACCAGACCGGACAGCAGCCATGCTTTGGCGTTGTCGGGTGTTTTGTCGGTCAGTTCCCGGCAGCGTTCCGTCAGTTCTTCCAGCCGACCGGTATCGACGTAATAGCCGTACACTCTATCGAGTGAAGTTCCGCGGCGCGGCGTTTTTTCGAGCAGGGTCCAGAACCGCTCGACGACTTGCTGTTCCCGCTGTTCTGCATCGAGAGCCGGCGATTGCGCCGCCGCATCGTTTGCCGTCAACACAGCGGAAACAAGAAAACACGAAACATAAATAATCGGCAGGTAGCGTAGGTTTTTCATGTGTGTCTCGTTAAGGTTTGGGGGGACAAAATGTAACAAGAAAATGGTTAAATCTCACCGTGCAAACCTGATTTTACCTTATTTTCCATAACAAAACAACAACCATAGCAATGGATGGGAGTAATCATATTCAGTAGTTTGTAAAACGTAAAACTGGTATTGTCAGACGCAAGTTCTTTTCTGATAATGGATTGTATACAAAACAAAGTCCGTTTTTCAGGAGGAAGAACTATGCGTCCGATAAGGAAG
>WRCR01000511.1 GCA_009783865.1 Planctomycetaceae bacterium
ATCGGCTTGTTGCAGTGCGGCTTGATACATCTGCCGTTTGAGTTGTTGTCCGATGGTTTCGATTTGTGTTTCGATGGAGTCAACGGCGTTACCGGAATTGACGGCGATGGTGAAAGAACCGTTGAAGGTAACGTGATAAGTGCCGTTTTCGGATTGGACTTGAAACCCGGCGGAGAGTGTGGTATTCTGGTTTGGAGCGTTCATTCGTGTTCCTCCGTGAAATGTTTTAACGAAGAATACCGATTTTGCTCCTTTCTATCTTTACCAATCTGCCTAAAATTAACACCACCTCACGGACACAAGGAAACTTTTTATCTTTTATGACAGCATCATCATTCGTCATTTTAACCGGATACCGCTGCACAGGAAAGACAACTCTTGCTGCTCTACTCGGCAAATTGCTCTGCGCCAATGTACTCGACACCGACAAAGAAATCGAAAAAAAATATCAAACTTCAGTAAGCGAAATTTTTGCGCAAAAAGGCGAAACCGACTTCCGAAATAAAGAATCCGAAATCATTTCCGAAATTATTACAAACCGAACGGCGGGTTATCACCCGCCGTTCGTAAAACCACTCGTAAAACCGCTTGTGTTGTCAACCGGCGGAGGAGCAGTTATCAGACCGGAGAATCGTTCAATGCTGCGTGAAAACGGTTATGTTGTCTGGCTGACTGCATCACCGGAAGTTATTTTACAACGGCTTCAAAACGATGCGCAAACCGCAACACTGCGCCCTTCGCTTACTTCGCTGCCGATGCTGGACGAAATCAAAACACTGCTTGAAATCCGCCGTCCGTTTTATGAAGAGACCGCTCACGTCACAATCAATACCGATGAACAATCGCCGGAAAAAATTGCGGAGATTATCGTAGAGGCCGTAAATACCGGCAACAAGTGACAAGCCGCCTGAACTATCCACCCCATTTAGCCGGTACTTCGAGCGGCGAGCAGCGAAACCTACTTAAACTTGGCAATATCGACATCCAGTTCCGCGCCGGATTCAGTAACGGTTAGTTCCAGCGGTGTTTTTGCCGGATTGCGAAGGGCTTCCGGCACAACGCAATGTTCGGCAAGATATTTCTGCTGCTTTTCGGACATCGCCGGGTCATCATCATTGATTAATTCCGGCGGCAGTTTAATTGATTCTATCAGCGTAACCCGATACGTACCGGTCGGAAGTCCCCGTGCCTCGTAAGAACCGGCAATCGTTTGAGCAACAGCAATACCGCTTGAATCGGTCATGCCGTTTATACTCCAGCCGCCATGTCCTTCGACGCGCCGAAAAGAAATCCCGACATCCGCCATTGGCTGCCCGTTGTTATGTACCTTGACCTTGCAGGGGGCAAGCGGCGGAAGTTCAGCAGGCGGTGCTGTACCGCAGCCGGCGAAAAGGAGAACGATAAGGAATAAATATATGTGTTTCATGATAAATTTTTCATTGTGAGCGGTGAAAGCGGGAAACAACTGTCTCCCGCTCGTAAATTTCTATAACGTTGTACTTTCTCCGCCGGCGCGGGAACCAAGTGCGCCCCAAACGCCGAAGGGCGATTGTCCCATTGCTCTTACGTCTCCGTCAAATTTGTCGCCGCTGCCGATATTGATTGTATCCGAGATAAATTTAACGGCACCGTCGCCGAGAGCCGTATTAACGCCGCCGGAGTGATTGCTCGACGGAGCAATCATATAACCAAGGTTGCCGGTGCGCGTACATGAAGGTCCGTTGGGAGGCGTAATAGTTGTGAATCCAGTCTCAAATCCTACTCCGTCCCACAATAGTCCATGATAGCATCGAAGTGCCGTATTGACGGCGGCATTCTGAAGATATTCCCCGCCGGTACCTACAGCATTCATACACGTTGACCGGCTGGATAAGAATGATGGATTGGCGGCAGTTGTTCCTCCGCCGAAAACCCCCGAATAATCGGCCAGCGAATCCGTCTTGACTTTTCGGGTGGGAGCATGTCCCGTTCCTTCCAATGGTGTATCGGCGACTTCACGCTCGGAAAAGAACAGCGTGTTGCTGGTACCGTCCGTTATCGCGGCAAAGTTATACCACGAGAGATAACCGAAACAGCCGCGAAGATAATTGTCCGTTGCACTTGTACTGAGCCAATGATGTTGGGCGTTGTCTCCCCAACAAAACCTATAGTTCGTCCGCGTTACCCAAGTCGGCTGTTTTTTGTTGCCGCTTGAAGATGGACATAAAAAGGGCTGAAGAATCGCAACCCGAAGTGTGCCGAGTGTTCCTTCCCGCGCCGAAGGGTCAGAAATTGCCAGCGTCTTGAGTTCATCGAACTGGGCAGCCAACTCAAGGTAAGGGAATAAACTCGGAAAACCGCTCCAGCGATTGGAATTCGACGATGTAGGACTCCAGCGATTGTTATGTTCCGCTGCCGGAAGAGCCAGTTGGACATCGTGATAGTTATGGGCAGCGAGAGCCAGTTGTTTTAGTTTGTTGGTGCATTGCATTCTTCTTGCCGCTTCACGGGCGGCTTGCACAGCAGGCAAAAGTAATGCGATGAGAACGCCGATAATGGCGATAACAACGAGAAGTTCGACGAGGGTGAACGCTCTCTTAACGTCATTTACCGGCGGGTTATCACCCGCCGCTCGTATTAGTTCGTTTCCCCCCTCAAATTTCCTAGATTAAAACTCACTTTTTTCATTTCAGATTCTCCCAAATTGAAGTGCGGTTAAACAAATTGCTAACATTACGTATG
>WRCR01000512.1 GCA_009783865.1 Planctomycetaceae bacterium
AACTTTGACACTGTCTTGATACATTGCAAACCGCCGCGACTTATTGAACTGTAATAACCGCTCCCAAGCGTCCCGAAACCTGTTGCGCCATTTACCCGGATAGCAATTACGCTTGCACCAGATTAGTTCGTCGGTACCTAGCCAGCCCGATTTTCGCAATGCCAGAATCAGTTCGAGGACGTAGGTTGACCGTTCGCCCTTCACGACATTTTCTTTGATGTTTAGAATGAAGGTTCCGTCGGGCTTCAGAACACGAAACAGTTCTGCACTGACAGGTAGAAACCACTGAACATAGTCTTTGTGGGCAATCCCTCCGTATTCACCTTTACGGGCTTCAGCGTAAGGCGGCGATGTAACAATCAAATTCACCGAATCGGCGGGAAGAGTCGGCAGTATTTCACGGCAGTCGCCTTCATAAATCTGCACGGAATTATCCGGCGGAAAGAATTCTGTATTCATTCGGACTCCTTCCCAGCGATGCGCTGCGCCTTTTTGCCGGTGAAATCTTCCCAGCGTTTGGCAATAACATCGCAATAGAGTTGGTCGGTTTCCATCATCAGACACTTGCGCCCGGTCTGTTCGCAGGCAATTACAGTAGTGCCGCTGCCGCCGAAGGTATCCAGAACCGTACCGCCCGGTTTTGAAGAGTTCCGAACAGCACGGGCAACGAGTTCCACCGGCTTCATCGTCGGGTGCAGGTCGTTCTTTTTCGGACGCTTGTATTCCCATACGTCCGACTGCGACCTATCACCGCACCAATAGCGTTTTACGTCCTTGTTCCAGCCGTAGAGTATCGCTTCGTACTGATGCTGATAGTCGGAACGGCTCAGCGTAAAACTGTTCTTGCACCAGACAATGAACGAAGCCCATTTACCGCCCGCCTCAAGAAACGCTTCATGAAGCGTCTGCAGTTCCGAAGACGACATACAAATGTACGCTGCACCGGTATTGAACGACATCATATTCTTCACCGCCTTCGTCAGAAAGCCCTTGAATTCCGAACCAAGGTCATCGTTTTCAATGAGCCGGTGCCGTTTGCTGTATTCGTTCCGCTGCGGCTTGCCAAGCGCGACATTATACGGCGGGTCGCAAAAAATCATATCCGCTTTCTTTTTACCGCAGAGAAGTTGCAGATTGTTGATTTCGGTACAATCACCGCAAAGGAGTTTATGTTCTCCGAGTATCCACAGGTCACCCTTCTGCGTGACGGCTTTGTCCGGTGTTTCCGGTACAGCGTCCGGGTCTGTGAGCCCTTGTTTCAATTCACTTTTAAGCAGTTTGTGCAGTTCCCTTTCGCTGAAAGCAAGAACATTCATATCGAATCCCGCTTCCTGCAACTCCGATAACTCGACCGGTAAAATATCCAAGTCCCACTCGGCTATCTCGCCGGTTCGGTTATCCGCAAGACGATACGCCTTCACCTGCTCCGGTGTCAAATCTGTTGCCGTGTGAACCGGTATCTTCTGCAAGCCCAGCCGCAACGCCGCCTTGTACCGCGTATGACCGGCAATAATAATGCCTTCGGAATCAACAACTATCGGCTGCCGGAACCCAAACTCTTTCAAAGAGGCGGCGACGGCATCAACGGCTTTGTCATTCAAACGCGGATTTCGTTCATAAGGTTTTACAGAATGGATTTCCCGTAATTCTATTGTGATGGTATTATTCATCGGATGCCTCCGTTTCCCGAACCGCCTTCCTTCCGGTGAACTCTTCCCAGCGTTTGACAATCACATCGCAGTAGAGTTGGTCAATCTCCATCGCAAAACAGTTCCTGCCCGTCTGCTCACACGCTATCAGCGTTGACCCGCTCCCGCCGAATATCTCCAAGACGTTCTCACCGGGACGAGAAGAGTATTGAATTGCACGTACCGCAAGTTCTACCGGTTTTTCGGTTAGGTGTATCATCGACTGCGGCGGAATCTTCTTAATCTCCCAAAGGTCGGGTATGTTCGGAGGCCCGAAGAACTGATGCGCCGCGCCTTCTTTCCAGCAGTAGAAACACAACTCGTATGCTCCCAGAAAATCCTTGCGGGTTAATACCGGATGGAGTTTATTCCAGACAATGCACTGCGAAAAGTAGAGACCGTGTTTTTTCAGGTAAGCCGGATAGTTGAAGAGGTTGGCATAGCCGCCCCAGATATATGCCGTACGCCCCGGTTCCAGCACACGGACTATATTGCCGAACCACGCATCAAGAAGTTTATCAAACGCTTCGTCCGAGATAAAATCATTAACCAGCGGACGGTCTTTCGCCCGCATTTTCTTGGTAGTCCGGCGGAGTTTATCCGGCTCAAGGTGAAGGTCTAATGCCTGATGATGCATTATCGTACCTGCCGCAAGATTACTCGCAACAGCGTTGTTGCTCCTCGGCTCAAGCCGAATATTATAGGGCGGGTCAGTATTTACGAGTTGTATCCTGTTGCCGTTCAAGAGTTTATCGAAATCGGCGGTATTTGCACTGTCGCCGCACATCAGACGGTGATTGCCCAGCAGCCAAATGTCACCCTTCTTAGTAATAGGTTCGTCCGGCGGTTCCGGCACAGAATCAGGGTCATTTTTGCCCTGCGCAAGATTGGTGTTGAGCAGACGATTGAGTTCCTTATCGCTGAAAGCAAGGATATTCATATCGAAGTCGGCACTCTGCAATTCTGCAAGTTCGACAGGCAAAATGGTTAAATCCCATTCGGCAATTTCACCGGTCTTGTTATCGGC
>WRCR01000513.1 GCA_009783865.1 Planctomycetaceae bacterium
AACGCAATTCCTTGCTAGATATGGAGTTACCGCCAAAGTCGAATTCAGTTGGGGTGCCACGGAAGTCAAGCCGCCGAAACTTGCCGATGCGATTGTCGAAGTTACCGAGACCGGCAGTTCGCTGCGCGCCAACAATCTGCGGATTGTCGCCGAAGTCCTGCAAAGTACAACGCGGTTTATCGCTAACCGCGATGCATACAAAGACGAATGGAAGAAACAAAAGATTGACGATATTATCCTGATGCTGAAAGCAACAATGGCGGCTGAAGGAAAGGTCGGCTTGCTGATGAACGTTCCAAAAACGAAGTTGGACGAAATTGTGAAAATTTTACCTGCGCTGCAAAGTCCGACCGTGTCGAGTTTGTCAGACGAAAATTGGCTGTCGGTTTCGACTATCATCGATGACAACGATGTGCGGTTATTGCTTCCGCAGTTAAAAGCGGCGGGCGCAACCGGCATAGTAACATATCCGATTTCGAAAATTATTGATTAGAAGTGATAAAAATGAAACATTCAAGCCGTCGTGATTTTCTGGCTGTCGCAGGTACACTGCTTGCGGCAATGCCGTTTTCTGCTCTTGCAGGAGAGCAAACGAAGACCTTTTTGCCAGCCGATTGGAAGCCCAAAGAAGAAGGCGATAAGGTACTCAACCGGTTAATCAAGGTAACGGCGGAAAAGGTAAAGGGTGCGCATGACGGTCACTTCACCATAATTGACGATTACGCTTACATCGCTGCTGAATTAAACGATGAGAAAGGCGGGGAAAGTGCTTCTTGGAACTACATTTATGTTGCGCTTTCCATCGTTAATGTTAAGACGATGAAAGTCGAACAAATCATTCCCATTGCGAAACAGGAGCAAAAGTTTGAAAACGAAACATTGCCGATTGGAGCGTGTTTTGTGCCGCGTGTAATACAGATAGACGCTAAAACGCTGCGGTGCTATTTTGCCAGCGAAAATCCGGGCAAGCGGCAATCGCAGATGTATTTCGTTGATTTCGATTTGAAAACGCGGACTCCGTCCAATCGTTTGAATCGGGTGAAACTGAAAACTGAAGACGGCATCTTCGATATGCAGCCGCAGTACTTTTATCAATCCGCCGTGAAAAGCGGTTTCAAGAAAAATGCAAAGGACTACGGAATGTATCTTTTCGAACCTTTCAAACGAATTGATAGTAAAATTTATGTTGACCTTAACAATTATCCCATCGGTCAGCAGGCACTGGGCGTTTGGAATGATACGTTTGACACCGTCGAGATAGTCGGACATTTCAACGAACCGCAAGACGTGAAGTTGTCGGAAGCAGCGGTGAATAAACTGCCGGACGGTACTTGGCTGGCGATTTGCCGCAATGATACGAAGCCGCGAAATTATATGTTCACGACAAGTAAAGACGGCAAACATTGGACGGAAGCGGAATTTCGGGATTTTATTCCAAACGGCGGCAATTCAAAACCGACTTTCGATAAGTTTAACGGCATTTATTATCTCGGCTGGCAGGAATCGACCCGAATCAATGAAGTCAGCCGCAGCGTCTTTAACATTGATATTTCGGCGGACGGCAAAAATTGGTTTCGCAAGTACCGCTTTGAAACGGAGAAGTCGTTTCAATATCCGGTGTTCGTGCAGTACAATGGACACATCTATCTCATAACTTCGCAGGGCGATTCCTCGCCGTCCCGCAAAGAACGGATAATGTTCGGTATGTTGGAATGATACGGCACAACGAGGGAAACTGCGTTTCCCGCTTTCGTTGTATTAATGTTTTTCAATTACAGCGTTGTACTTTCGCCGCCGTTTCTGGTTCCTAATCCGCCCCAAACTCCATAAGGACTTTTACCTGTTGTCGGAGCGGTAGTTGTCGTTAAATCACCGCAATTAATCGTGTTGCTGATAAACGAAACACTGCCGTCAACTCTTGAAACCTGTACTCCGCCGCTGTGATTGCTTGTCGCCGCCATCAGACCGGACGCATAATAATCGCTTGTCGGATTCCAGCCATAACAAGATACCGAATTCGGCGGCAATACCGTTAGAAATCCGGTGTCAATCGTTCTGCCGCTGAAACGGGTTCTGCCCCGCCACATATCGAACTTTGTACCGGATACTTCGTTTCCTGTTTGATAACTCAGGCACGTCTGCGGTGAAGCAACAACACCGCTGTGACGTATTGCACCGTCTTTGATAGACGCTTTGGTAACAGTGGTAACAATCTCTGTATTCGAGTTTGCTCCAATAACCTGTTCACTCATCAATGCGGTATTGCTGGTTCCGTCCGAACAGGCACTCATATCAAACCAAGCAAGATAGCCGAACATTCCGCGGAAAACACCATTGCCTTTCTGGTAGTTATATTGCCAATTATCGCCTAGATTTACGTTATAATTAGTTCGCGCCATAACGTCGCCTCCTAATTGTTTTGAAGTACCGTCCGATGGACAATGATAAAATGGAATGAGCGGTTTATAAAAGGTATCATTCAAAACACTGGTATTGCCGTTGCTCCAAGGCACGAAACCGACACCGGCGGTTTTTGCTGTACCGGCAGCATTAGGCCACTTCGTTCCATTTAGATACTGTTCGAATTGGTCATAAATTGCTTGATTTTCAGCATACGGAAGAACAAAAAACATTGCACCCCATACGTGGTGATGTCCGGAAGCAGTTGTGTCAACTCCGGAGTAAGTGCAGCAGCAACACTGCGGTCCGCC
>WRCR01000514.1 GCA_009783865.1 Planctomycetaceae bacterium
ACGCCGTTTGCGGAAAAATGCTTGACACGATTCGCAGTACTTACGAGAAAGAACGTCAGCCGCGGACTTTGGCGGAAGCATCGGAGTTCCTGCGCAAGTTGACAGGCGGAAAATACCGCCGGATTTGGTCGCCGTTGAGTGAAGAGACCTTGCTTGTAGATGACGAGAACGGCAATACTTTCGATGCTTCTTGGCTTTCACGGGGCGCAAGGGAACAGATGTTTATTGCGATTCGTTTGGCGTTGGCATCGGCGTTTGCGCAACATGGTTCGATACTGCCGCTGATAATGGACGATGTGCTGGTCAACTTCGATTCCAGCCGCAGTGCAGCGGCAGCAAAGGTTTTACAGGATTTCGCTCAGTCGGGACGGCAGGTCCTGCTATTGACGTGTCATGAACACATTTGCCGGATTTTTCAGAAGATGGATATACCGGTGCGAATTTTACCGCCGGTCGAAGAGCCGTCGAAGGGAATGCGGGTGCTGCTGCCGCGCTCGATTCTTGCAAAGCGGGAAGAGGAACGGAGAAAGAAGATTGCTGCTCTTGCGGAAGAACGCAATCGAAAAATAATTGAAGGCGAGTTAGCCCGGCGGGAAGAAAATATTCGCCGCGACGCATTGCGTAAAGCGGAAGTGCAGCGGCTTATCGTTCAGATGCAGCAGCGGGCAACCGCCGAAAAGGCAGTTGATGCTCACAAGACAACGCCGCAATCGTAATTGCGGGAAATTTATTGTTTCAAAAACCCGTATTTATAAACTTTCGGCTGTATCTTTTTCGCCAATGCTTTCAATGCCGAGCGCAAAGCGAGGTCGAGTTCGTTGAATCGTTCATCGGACGCTTTTGTTTTCAAGCGTCCTTTTTCATTGCGTCCTTTGAAGTACTCTCGGATTTCGTAAAGCGAAGCATCTACCGATGCATCATCATCGTTTTCTATTGTTTTATGGTAGTGTTGCCATAGTGCTTTGCCGGCTTC
Source organism: Planctomycetaceae bacterium (assembly GCA_009783865.1). GTDB lineage: Bacteria > Planctomycetota > Planctomycetia > Pirellulales > Thermoguttaceae > WRKP01. The sequence goes on from WRCR01000514.1 coordinate 974, forward strand.
ATAAACTGCCTTTGCTTCTTTGCTCAACTTTTTGCGCTTTTGCAGAAAATCACTCATGAAAGTTGATTGGAAATTATCCTTTGCATCGACTTCTTTTTCGGTGAACGGTATCCAATGATTGATACCTTCGTTACTGCGGATCCGGTTTTGATGATGGAATAACGTGAAAATCAGACAGTCGTTTTGGAATTCCTTGTCGGTTTGATAACCGTCATTCGGGAAGAAAAATTGGTCTCGATTATTCAACCAATCGGCAGCGAAACAATGGCGCGCCGCATAATAAATCGCAGTCGGAATCAAGTTTTGCTTATAAATCCAATAGTAACCGGCAGCGTCAGAAATGGAATGTTGATAATGCACGATGAAAACCAAATTTTGATTTTGAAAATCAGTGCGTCCTCCGTTTAAGATACCGATTTTATCATTGTCAAAATCGGAACTGCGGCGGGCATCAATCTGATGACTCTTTATCCACTTCGTTATTTTTTCGCCATGGTCGGCATTGATAATTTTCTTTTTTCCTAAATACGCGTTGTCCCTGTTGTAAATATCTGCCGTGATTATTCGAAATTTCTTTTGAATTTCGGTATTCCATATTTGAAACGCAATCGGAAATTTGCCGGTCACGTTGTCAAAGGTATTCGCAGGTATCAAAAAACCGTTCAGAAATTTAACGGTGAAATTCTGACGAAATTGTTTGAAATTGCCTGCTTGAATGTGCTTGAGAGAGGAGAAAAATGCAATCTTACATCCGTTCAGTTCTTCGTGAATTCTCATGAGAAATAGAGCATATAATTCTCTCGAGGCGGCACCTAATTTATCCTTGTACCATTGTCTGACTTGATGTGCTGTTGCAACGCCGGTTTTATGTTCCCTGACAGCGGTATTACCATGTTCCGCATACGGCGGATTCATGTAAATAATAAGTTTCTTGCGTTTTTCTTTGTCATTGATGATGCTGCGTAAACTCTTCGGCAGTTCATCGAAACTATCATTGAGAAAATCGAACTGAAAAACATGCGATTCAAGCAGATAGATTTCATGCTGCTTGATGTTCTCATGCACAATGTCCACATCGGGCTGTTCAAGAGTGGAAGCCCAAACTCTGTGCGGATTCATCAATCCTGCTTGGAGATTGCAAGTTCCCGCGCAGCAATCCCAGATGTAATACTCATCTTGCCAATTCTCGCCGAATATTTTTTCCAAGTATTCCTGTGATTTTTTAACCCAGATTGCCGGTGTGAAAAATGCTCCGCGGCGTTCTCGAAGGTCTTTGGGAACTAATAAATCACGGCGTTCAATGATATGCTTATGATATTCCTGTTTCGGCGGACGTTCATATCTCGCCCAAAATTTGGCATGCGCTTCGCCTTTGTCACGAAAATAAATTTTTTCGTAATACATTTTGATTCGGTCTGCTGTCTTAACTTTTGATTCATAATAAGTCGGCAGCAAAACAATTTTCAACTTATCGACAATAGTCATGTTATCGCGGCTGAGCAAATCAGCGAGATAAAAATCGCAGTCACCGACACCGTTCTTTTTCAATTCCTGCCAGTCCTTGCTGCTCAAAGCGATGGACGGCAGCACTTCCCGAACCCATTTAGGTTTTCGCCGAAAAGTGCTGTGTCGTTATTTTCGTTATTGGTCTTCCGTCCATCGTGTGAAATTGTTATACTTTTTCCAGAAGTATTCATTCATGGAGGAAGTTATGAAATCACGTCCAGA
>WRCR01000515.1 GCA_009783865.1 Planctomycetaceae bacterium
GATAGTTGCCAAACTCTGAATTGTCGGTTTTTTCTCAAAGGAAGAAAGATTGGCGGATGGCATCCGTCTTTTAATTTCTTTTAATCCCAGTATTGTCAATTCTCCATTGACGACATACTTTCCTTGCGTGTCGTTAAAAATGTCGACGGGAATAAGGTCGTCACGTTCAATCTTGATAGAGAACGCCTTTTCCAAACGATAAACTATGTCGAGAAGGTCAATACCCATATTTGCCTCTTTTCAATTTTGTTTTACCGCTTGGCATTATAGCATTTTCACCTTTTCATTCAAGAATGAAAGCGCATTGCGATTATAAAGCAAGAGAAAAACCGTTCACTCCGGCAGCCAGACCGGCAAGTTGGAAACCGCGTCTTTAGCACCTTGCGATACCGGCACACCCCATTGGTAGAAGAACGGTCCCAAATTTTTGCCGACGGTCTTCGAGAACCGCCGCATCCATTGGTCACGCTTTTCGTCATCATTGCGGGGACGCTCATTCGCCGGTAAATCACGATACTCCGCAAAAACCTTTTTGAAAGCGTCCCAGCCGAACTCGTCAATCAATTCCACGTACATCATCAGTGCTAAAAACGGCTGACTTTTCCACTGTTCAAACGGCGCACCTGCCGCTATGTGTTTTGCCTTCGCCGCCTTGCGTGATTCGGGACTCAAATTCCGCCGCGCCTCGCCGGGAGGAGTATTATACTGATGCATAAAAGTATAAAGCGTGAACAGATTAACCGTTACCTCGCCGGAACCGCTGAACGTCCAATCGCCCGACTGGTGATTGTGTCCGAGTTCATGAAAGAAGCCCCAGCGGTCGCCTTTCTCCTTCAAATATGCTAAATCGACAAGCCCCCGTTCCGTCTGCGTCGGCGTTCCGATAGGATAACCCGAATGCATCCAGCCGGCAGAGATTTGCCGGTCAGCAACGATGCGCTCCGGCCGCTTCCGATGCGTCCACGCCGCCAATGAAGCGTGACCGTCCAGCACGTCATTCCAAAATTCCATTACCGCCTTCGGGTTATCAAGTTCCCGAATAAGATGCGCCGGCACCGTGATAATCAATCTGTCCGATGCAAGTTCCGCCCAAGGACCCGGTGCCTGCCGCGACTGCTTCCATTGTTCATCCGTTGTTGTGCCGAGTACATAATACGGAGATTCAACTGCTCCGGCAATCTGCACGGAAACCGCTGCCGCTGACTGCACCTGCGGACTGATGACGTAAACATGTCCGCCGAAAGGATTTACGATTTTCGTTTCCGGTTTTGTTAGCGTAACGGCAAGCGAAATTTCGGGGCAGCGTTCCCAGCGAGGCAAATGCCAAAGCCGGTCGGTCAATGCGCCGATTCGCACAGAAAACTTTTTCTGCTGGGCGGCAATTTCTTTTGGAATGGTAACCGTTATCACATCTCCGGGCGCGGCATACAAGCCGGTAGATTGCCAACCTTGTGCTTCGGAATTGATTTTCATTGTCCGGCTAACCCGCGGAGCATCTTTCGGTACATCACCGGGAAACTCAGAAGCCGCTGCCAATTTCGGAATTACGAGTCCATCGGACAGACCGTTCTGTGCCGTTTGCACCCGCATATATTTCTGCGTTTGCATGAGTATTGCCAATCGGTCAAGCGGCTGCTCGGCTGCAACAATCGGCTTTTGCTTCGTAGGAATGGCTTGCCGATTCACTAATTCATGCAAAGCGGAAAATGCAGCGGCTTGTTCTTCAGGAAGACATCCCAGCGTAAGTTCAAGCGCGGCAATGATTTGCGCCTTGTCACCGGCGGAAGATTCAACGCTGCCGATTATTGCATCAAGTGCGGCTTTCGGGTGTAAAAACTTTGAAACGTTAAGAGCGGGTGCGTATCCTGAACCTTGCCGTGGTGCAAACTGGTCTGTCCAAACCAAACCCATCGGGGCAACGAGTTTATTACCGGCAAAGGTTGTTCTCAGGTTGCCCGCCGGATTGAGTTGCTGCCAGCCCCAGCCGGTTGCGGCAGCCATCAAACCGCCGCCGTTCTTGACAAAGTTGTCGATTTTCACAACGTCATCGTTGCGGATTCGTTCTGCATTGATAATCAAAACATCGTATTGAGCAGAAACAGCGTCATCTGAAAAGGAACGGAAAAAGTCGGCTTTGACTTCTTTTGTTTTCAAGAAGTCGCACGTTTTTTGTTCACCGACGACGGCAACCCGAATGCTGCCGGGCGGTTTGCTTTTACCGTTTGCAGTTTTACCGGCAAGCCATGTGATGAGGTTATAACACAGCGTTTTGTTGTCATCGCTTGCATTGAAAAAATCGCCGCCGACCAGAGCGGAATGTCCGAAGATGACGGTGCGTCCTTTTCCGTATTGCGTTGCTGCCGCCATTGGAATCATGACAGCCGCTTTGCCGCGGGCGGCTTGTTCGGTTTGTGCGAGCAGAATCGGAAAAGCGTTTTCGCCGAAGAAGCAGACCGCTCCCGGCGCAATGTTATTGCTGGTTTGTATATTGCCGACACCTTCGAGGATTGCTTGTTGAGCCGGTGATGGTTTCGCAAGGGTGACGGATAGTTCTTGTGCAATCGCAGAAAAAGCAGTTGCGAGGAAGATAATGAGTGGTAGCAGATAGAGCATATATGGTCGTTGAGATAGCGGGGTTCTGTTGTGTTAAAAAACTGACTGGACGTTTCATAATCGCCATTCTACACCGGCGGCTCGGATA
>WRCR01000516.1 GCA_009783865.1 Planctomycetaceae bacterium
AGGATCGCGATGGCGGCGAAGACAAGCATGTTTGCGGAGCCGATTGGGGCAAGGCGTGGACGGTCTTGATGAATGTAGCACTATCATTGGCGCAGTTGTTGCGAAAGGGGGAGCGAACGATGCGAGAAGTGAGGGAACGGTGCAAAGCAAAACCACAATACCCCGCTAGAATATTCGGGATAAAAAATGAAACTTGTTAGAGGACTGGGGGGTAACCCCGCCGCTCTTACAACTCACGGAAAAAGTGATATGATGTAGACACAGTTTATCAAAGGAGAAACCGTCCATGAAAAAGTCAGTTTGCCTTGCCCTCATTTGTTATCTCCTGTTTGCCGCTGCAATCAATTCCGATGAAGCGGTCTCGGCAGCACAAACCCGAAAGACGATTGACGGCATCATAAAGGATTTTTACGATAAATACTCTTTGCCCGGCGGTGTATCAATGGCGATTTCCTATCAGGGAAAACTCGTCTATGCAGGTGCCGCCGGATATGCCGACAAACAGCACAAGATTCCGTTGACACCGGAACATAGAATGCGAATCGCCTCTGTTTCAAAACCGATAACTGCGATTGCCGTTATGAAACTAATCGAAGAAAAGAAACTAAATCTCGATGAAGAAGTATTCGGCAGCGGCGGCATTTTCGAGGGTAAATACGGCATTCCAAAATATGAAAATCAACCCGTAAAAATAACAATAAAGCAGTTGCTCGAACATGCCGCCGGCGGGTGGGGCAATTCAAAAAAAGACCCGATGTTCTCAGTACCGAAACTTGCCCGAAAAGAATTCATACAAACCGTTGTCAGAGAATATCCGCTTGAAAACAAACCCGGTACGAAGTACGACTATTCAAATTTCGGCTATTGCATACTCGGAAGAGTTATCGAAGAAAAAAGCGGCATGCCGTATGAAGATTACGTCAAGAAACATATCTTGAAGCCCTGCGGAATTGACGGCATGAGAATCGGCGGGACTGCTTTAGCGGCGGACGAAGCCGAATATATCGGGGATGATAATCAGCGTCCATATTTCCTTTCGCCGTCTCACATGGATGCGCACGGCGGATGGATTGCCAATCCTGTCGAACTGTTGAAACTGCTAGTCCGCATAGACGGTTTTTCAACAGTGCCGGATATATTAGAGAGCAGGTCAATTAAAACAATGACAACGCCGTCGGAACAAAACAAAAATTATGCTCTCGGCTGGCATGTGAACCGCAGTAATAATTGGTGGCACATGGGTGGGATGCCGGGAACTTCAGCGGAGATGGCAAGAAGTTCAGTGGGATTTAACTGGGCGATTTTGGTAAATTTCAGACCGAGTTCTGCTCCTGAATTTTCCGGCGACTTGGACAAATTGTTTTGGAAAATCAAGGAAGCAATCAAAGAATGGAATGACGGTACCGAATTGTAAGAGCCGGAGTACCGGATAAATGAATCACTTCGCTTCGTCTTCCACGAACCTAACCATTTTCGGTTTTCCGATTCGTGTTCCGATAAGCCGACCGCTCCGTTCCGTCAATTCTTTGTAATTAAGAGTAAGAAATTTCCAAATTTCTTCCGGCGGTTCCTGTTTCAGCCAATAAACGGCAAATCTTTGCACCGCGGCATCATAATCTTTTTGCGAAGAACCATGAGCATAACAGCGTCCGCTGAATCGCCGGATGTCGCCGTTGAACGCAGGATTGATATGATAAAGTTCGTGAATGATGGTCTCCAGTTTCTGCGAAAGCGTCAATTCTATGAAGCGCGGCACAGAAAAATACATCAAGTAAAGACATTCGGTTCCGTCTCTTTTGAAGCATCGTTGAATCCGCCATCTTTTTCCGCCGCGTTCCCGAAACAGTTCGCCGTTTTCAAACCGCAGCGGAACAACAAACGCAAAGGTTCCATACGCTCCGCTGTGTTTTGTTTGCGAAAAACTAACCGCTACCTGCCGCATATCAATATGATTCAACTCCGGCACGCGGAAACAGATGTCGGAACACACTTCGGCAAGATGTGCTGTATAATCAAACGACCGGTCTTTAGAATCCGGTCGTAAATGAGGACTCATATAACCTGCTTACACTGTTATTAAGTTTCCACTTTTGGACGAACCGTCCGTTGAATTTTTGCCCGCTCATTTTTGCCGACGAATTCCAGAATAGCCCGCTTTCCAGCGTCGCCGAGCCGCGGCTTGAACATCTTCACAATACGGGTATAACCGCCGCTGCGGTCAAGAAAACGCGGAGCAACAATCTCGAAGAGAATCTTTACTGCCTGTTTGTTCCCGATGATTTGCAGCGCACGTCTTCTTGCGGCAACTGCCGGCGCAATGGTTTTAACCCACATTTGCCAATTCTCATTTTCCCGCAACTGCTTGCCTGAAAGTTTTTCGCGGTCAAACTTCGATTCAAATTCCTTTGCTGCCTCGATGTGTTTCTGCGCTTTCTTGGCAATGGTAATACATTTTTCAAGCAACGGACGGACTTCCTTCGCCTTTTCCAGTGTTGTGATAATTCTGCCCGGTACTTTCGGGGCATTGTCGTCCAAATCTGTATCTTCACGTTCTGTCATTAAAATCGCAACGATAAGATTTTTCAATAAAGCCCGCTGGTGATTCGGATTACGTCCTAACTTACGTCCTCTTCTTAAATGCCGCATATCTGCACCGTTCTGTTCTATCTGTTTCTGTTAAAAATTGTTTTATAAATA
>WRCR01000517.1 GCA_009783865.1 Planctomycetaceae bacterium
ATTTTATAATTTTTCTTTATAAACCGGATTGTCTCGATAACATTGGACGAATGTCCGTGCGCGCTGTCTACCACCAGCACATCGACATCTTCGCTGACCAGTTTGTCAATTCGTTCATTGTCAAAGACCCCGACGGCTGCCCCGACCCGCAAACGTCCTAATTCGTCTTTGCAGGCATCGGGAAAACTCCGCATCTTGTCAATATCCTTTATCGTGATAAGACCGGTTAGTTCATGTCTATCGTCAATTAAGAGCAGTTTCTCTACTTTTTTTTCTTTCAGGATGGTCTCCGCTTCTTCCAAGGTGACGTTACCCGTTGCGGTGACAAGGTTTTTGTGCGTCATTACTTCGGAGACGGGAATTTTCCAATTTTCGAGGAAGCGCAAGTCGCGGCGGGTTAAAATGCCGCATAGTTTGCCGTTTTCCTCAACGATGGGCAAACCTGAAAGATTTTTTTTGTCCATTATATCCCGCGCTTGTTCGACGGCGGCGGTTGGCGGCAGTGTTGCGGGATGCCGGATAATTCCGTTGGCACTTCGTTTGACTTTGGCGACTTCGTCTGCCTGCCGCTCTATGGAAAGATTTTTGTGAATTACACCGAGTCCGCCGACTTGGGCGAGTGCGATTGCCATTGTTGATTCCGTTACTGTGTCCATCGGGGAACTGATGAGCGGAATCCTTAATTTGATATTGCTTGTAAGCCGGGTTGATGTGTCAACTTCTGACGGCACGAAGTCGGCATACTGCGGCTCTACGAGAACATCATCGAAGGTAATACCTGTTTCGGAAGAGGAAAATAATGTATTGTCCATAGTTTTATTTGCAGGGGGTTTTACAAAACGTTGTATTACCCAGCGTATTCTAACAATTTTCGGATGTAAAGCAAGGGCAATTTTTATTCAGTCCCGTTTAGCGCGGGATTTCTAATCCTGCGCCGGCAAACCTCGTAAATCATACGCTGAATTTACGTTATTCTATGCCGTTTGTGTCGGTTATATCGAATTGAGTTATTATAGCAAACTCTGATGAGCAATGTTGCCGAAACGGGAACAGGGTGTTTTGATTTGCGGTTTATTGCTTATCGACACTCGGTAGCGGCTGCAATCTAGAGTTCACCATACACTTAATTTGAATTGAAAGCAGATACAATGAAAACACTGTTTGTTCCTGTGAAATCCGTTTGGTTTGTTATTCCTGCGGTTTGTTTTTCCTTCTTGTTGTTTTGTCAGCAGGTTTCAGCGCAAGGTGTTTTGTTGCGGGGCAACGGAGCCGTCAACGAGGGCATAGGAAGTGTTGCGACGGCAACGCCGATTGATGCCGCAGGCGCGATAATGTGGAATCCTGCCTCAATTTCTGCGTTTGAAAAGAACGAAATATCCGTCGGGCTTGGTTTGATACTGCCGAAAAGCAGGGTAACGTCGGGTTTCGATATTCCCGGTACTGGTACTGCACCGGATATTCACGTTGGAGGGTCAACGAAAAGCGTCTCGGATTCGGTCCCTGTTCCTTCAATGGCGTTTGTTTGGAAACGATGCAAACATTCGCCGTTGACTTACGGTTTTGGACTTGCCGGTGCCGGCGGTGCGGCGGTTTTATATCCTGCTGACCCGACCAATCCGGTTCTTGGCGGACTGGCAAAGTCGTCCAACGTAATTGTCTTGCAAATGACTCCGACTGTCTCGTATCAAGTGACGAAGCAACTTTCTGTCGGCGTTGCCCCGATTATTGACTTGGCATCGCTGCAAATCAATCCGATGCAGTTGGGACAGACGCTTGGCACAGAAATGCACAACTACGGTACAACTTATGCTTGGGGCGGCGGCTTTCAGATAGGTGCGTTATATGATTTCAAAAATCACTGGAAAACCGGCTTTATGTTCAAAAGTCCAATTTGGGCAGAGAACCTGCGGCAAACGGGAACTGACCCGCATACCGGCAAGCGGCTCGACGGAAGTTTCGATTTGAACTTGCCGATGACGCTTTCCTGGGGTGTTTCATACAGCGGTGTCCGTGATACCATTATCGGTCTCGATGTCCGATATATTGATTACGGTAATACAGTCGGATTCAAAGACAGCATCAATCCCGCAACCGGCAGAGTGGACGGTTTGGGCTGGGACAGCGTGATGGCGGTTGCGGTCGGTCTTGAACGAAAAATAAACAAAAAGATGAAAGCTCGTATCGGCTATTGCTGGAATGAAAATCCGATACCGGGACGTTCTGCTGCGCTGAACGTTTCCGCTCCGCTTATGGTGCAGCATGTTTTAGGTTTCGGTGCTACTTACGCCATTGTCAAGGACTTGGAGGCATCGGCAACATATTCTATTGCTTTCAAGGGTGCAACAGAGGGACCGTTCCCAGTTGGAAACACCGGACTCGTCGGTACAGTGAAGAACGAATCGAGAGCGGATACACTTCTCTTTGGTATTACGAAGAAGTGGTAATGTATATTGACAACTACCGTTAAATCTGTTATACAGTACGAAATATAATTTCGTACTGTTTTTTGTTCGAGGTCAATATGCCGTTCCGTGTTCTTTCTTTTCTGTTCGTCTGTTGTTTCGCCGCCTGCATTTCGCAGTATTCTTTTTCACAGGATGAAGAAACCGAACAGACCTTTTCCGCCGCTGAAGGCAATATCGAGGCGGTCGATTTACGGCTCGAATATATGAGCGAA
>WRCR01000518.1 GCA_009783865.1 Planctomycetaceae bacterium
GGCAGGCGTTCAAGGCCGCGAAGGGTTTCAGGGTGAACGGTGTTGGTAGTTTGTATATTGCATATCGCCGAAATATCCGCCGGAATTTGCACCGGAGATTGCTCCCGCAAGTATCCGCGCGGCTGGCTGTCGAGTGGTTTTTCGATTGCCTGCCGGATTTTGCGGTAGAAGTCCTTTTCGTCCGATGGATCGCTCAAGTCCCAGGGCGGACAGCACCGGCAGTTATACTCAAGCATCAGTTGCCAGCCCTCCGCTTCGGATAAGCCGAAGCCGTGAAATATCACGTTGGCAGCCCGCAACAGGTCGCTTTGTCCAGACTGCCCTTGAATTGCCGCTGGCATCGCCGCGACGTATGAACGGCACCGGGCAATGATGTTGGAATCATTTACCGTAGGAACAACAGGCAATATTATAGCACTTTGACGTTTCGGTAAGACCTGCTCTATCCATTCGGCGGGCAGTTGCGGGAGTTGTGAAACGGGACACGGCGGAGTTATCCATTGATAAGGATTGCCGCAAGGGTGGATTGACGGCGGTGCAACGATGTATTGGTTGCCGGTTTGAATGTCAATACCGGTTTTCTGTCCCTGCCATTTGATTTTCTTTTGACCGATAATGTCGATGTTGGGTTTGGCGAAGAACAGATGCCAGCCGCCGGAGCCGGTTCTTGCGATGGGACTGTCCGGCAGTTTGCCGACAGCGTTGATGATATTTCGCAAATCATTTGCGCCGTCAATACCGTCTTTGCAGTCGAGGTCGAAAACAAGCAGGTTGCTGCACTTGATGCCGATGTTGCAGTCGGGATATTGCGTCCACCATTTTTGTATTGTCGCAATGTCGGTCGCGGCGGAGTTGCACCCGTGCGGAGCGGTTGCTCCAAACGGTGTTTTACCCTTCGGTGAACATTGAAAAACAGCGTAGCCCTGTTCGGCAAGACGCTGTGATTGGATTAGAAATTCAGGCATACATGCAGCCTCTCTCTATTGCGATAGCAGCGTTGTCAGGATTGATTTCTGCACCCTTGCCGATGCGTCCGAGTTTGTTCGCTGCAAGTAGAAACGTTCCGGTGCAGGCAAACGGGTCAAGTACAGTGTCGCCTGCTCTGGTGCTGTGCCGGATAAACCTCTCGGCAAGTTCAAGCGGCTTCTGCCAAGCATGAAAACGGTTGCCGAGACGACCGTCAGGTGCATTCGCTTCGATGACCGCCCACTGTTCCGAAGTCAGCGGACAATCCAGCGGCGGTGCTTCTTTGCCGCGATAAAAAAGAACTGCCTGCCAGTTTTGTTTGTATCGGTCTTTCGGATTGTTGCCGAGAGTGTTTTTATAACTCCAGACAAGCATCTGTTCGGACTGCATGTGTTCCGGCGGTTCAATGTTAATATAAGCGGCGATTTCTTTGAGATATGCGCCGATAAAAATATATGCAAAGCCCGTCGGTTTTACTTTGGCAAGGGCAGCAGGAAGCCAGTAGTTTGCAAACGCTTCAATGTTCGGTACGTCGGTGGAATACGGCGGGTCAGTCAAAAGCAAATCGCAAGGTTCCTGTTGTTCAAGCCATTGTATTCCGTCGCCGGGATAAATTGTCGGCGGGTTACCCTGCACGGAATTTCGTGTTTGTGCTTTGATGTTGTCGCGGGTTTTGACGAGTTCCGCCTCTTTTTTCAAACGTTTGTATTCGGCGTTGATGGTGGTATCGCCGATGCGGAGTTTTGTTTTTGTGCCTTCGTCAGCATGTTCGACGATGTACTCCGCCTGGGTGAGAGTCCCATGTGACATACCCGCAAGGCTAGCAAGTTCATTACGGGTATCTATCGCTTTCTCCAACATAGGTGGCAACGGTTTTGCCTGTTCACTTTTACGGTATCCGCCAGCCATTCTTTGCCGTTCCTTTGCCCTCTCTGCAATCTGCGGTTTGAATCGCAGTGACATTTCAGCCCGTTGAAACGGAGTTAAGTTGCGACGGTTCTCCTGATGCTGCCATGCCCATAGTTTCGCCGACTGAAGCGAATCGAATTCGAGTTCGCGTACAGCAAACGGCAATGAATGTTTCTTGCAAACCTTGTATCGATGATGTCCGTCAACGAGAACGTTGTTCCAAACAACAAGCGGTGCAATCACACCGCGCTGCAGAATATCCGATTCGATGCCTGACATTTCGTCGTAGGACAGCGGCGGTAATAGGTTTTCAATTTCAGGAAGTATTGTCAATGTTCTGTTCATAATGGTTTACCTCAAAAAAAAATAAAATGAAACGCCTTCGGCGTATTGGTGATAGGTTGTTGACTGGCGCAAAACGCCAGTCGTTTCTAGTTGCGGCAGCATGCAGGGACTTGGCACATCGTGAAAATAGAAGTAAAAAAATCGTCCCTTCAATATAATATAATCACTTCTGCTGCCCTCATTTTGAAAAAATTCTTTGGATTTTCTCAAAAATTCCAAAAAAACTTTCGGAGACACAAAAAGTTCCGGTGCATTATCGGTTGTGGCAACATTGCCACAACGGATTTTGCCGACGCGTTTTTCGGTCACCTGCGTCTTTGTCGCACCAGACGCGGTCAACGTACTACAAATTCAGTAGTTTGTAAAACGTAAAACTGGTATTGTCAGACGCAAGTTCTTTTCTGATAATGGATTGTGTACTAAACCTAATCCGTTTTTCAGGAGGAAGAA
>WRCR01000519.1 GCA_009783865.1 Planctomycetaceae bacterium
CTGGACGTGATTTCATAACTTCCTCCATGAATGAATACTTCTGGAAAAAGTATAACAATTTCACACGATGGACGGAAGACCAATAACGAAAATAACGACACGGCACTTTTCGGCGAAAACCTATGTACCCGATACTGCAACTGTATCTTCGGTACGCTGCCGACCGGTACCAATTCAAACACAACGAGATAATTCTCTTCCGGCAGCGGAAACGGACTATAATACACACCGGAAATGCTGACCGAATCCATCAATAAACAGCGGAAATTATAGCCCGTTGTGTCAAATTCCCAATTAGCATCCAAAGCGTAATATCTCAAAACTGTTCCGGCAATAGAAAGCGGTATATTGCTGTGTCCCTCAACCGGCAAACGATTCACCGGGTCGTTCTTATCCAATCGATAAATCGAATAAGACGCACAAGACAACTCCTCCGGCAATATCGGACTGCCGTCCGAATGAGAAATCCGCGCAAGAAAAAGTCCGCTGCCGTTTGACAGCGCACGACCATATTTGTCCGCCGCAGTAAAAAGACGAATCGTATCAGTCATATAATCCTCTCCAAAAGCAAGTGTTAAACGATAAAACGAAGGAACATTATTGCGGGGAATACCCGCCTCTTTTTTCGATGCCGGAATCTCAAACATCGGCGCAGCCGCCTTCGGCTCATTGAAGAACCATATCTTCACGGAGCCGGCAATCATTCCGCTGTTTATCAAACCGCCATGTTCAACGCAAAGCATTCCCTCGCCGGTGATAACCGCTCCGGTGTTGTTCGTCAGCGATTTCGTACAAAGTACCCTGCCCGCCGGTATGTGTATCGAACCGAAATTCAAAACACTATCCAGTGCTTCACGTTCACAGATTTCATCCTGCGATAATACGCTGCCGAACGGGTAAGTCGAATTCGCCTTGATGCCGTAATATGCTGCTTGAAACGCGGTCCCATTCGGCGATACTGCATCCAGCACCGCCGGTGCAGCCGATAAATCAATCGATGAACCAGCCCGAACAATCAAGTTCTTGCAGCGTCCCTGTAAAAAGCCGTTGAAGGCAGCGAGTTCAAGCGTTCCGTCTGTCTTATCAGCAATCCAGTTATGCCCCGACACCCATTGCGGAAATGTTATGCTCTGATTTGCTGAACCAGTGAAGTAAGATACTGCACCGGCATCGGTTTGCCAAGTGAAAGTGTTATTGTGAATTGCTGTTCCCGCTGCTGTAACATTGCCGCTAATGCGGACGGCATTCTTCTGAACAACATGAAGACCTGCATTTGCCGCTGCATATAATTCAATGTTGTGTACAATGAGCGGTGTTCTTAATACTGCCGAAACCGAATAATTCTGCGAATGCTGAATTGTAACACTGTCTGCATTTACCGGCAGGTCGTTTCCAAGGTGAACATCGGCTGCCGCTCCCCAGGTCTGAATTATCAACTGCGAGACCGTGCCGGGTTCATGAACCTGCGCCGGTGCAATCATAACTAGTCCGCTGAGAATTCCTTTGTTATTTAAGATGCTCTGCCCTCTGAATGCAATATTCGACTGCGGTTTAGTCATTACCGCATTTTTCTGAATAACCGCTGAAGCATCGTTGTCGAAAGTGAGTGTATAATTTCCGGTCAAAGTGAAGCCGGCATTTTCCGAAACGAGTAAAGAACCGCTCAGCGTAATGCTTCCGGTTTGGTTCCACTGCACTTGTGCGTTTGTTCCGATGACAGTAGCGGCACTGTGGCTATTGGGAATACCGGTCACAACTGCGTCGCTGTTGAAGTACCGGTCATCGGCTGCCGTTGGGACAGTTACGCCGCCGGTGCCGCCGTCGGTTTCCGACCAGTTTGCGGTGTTGTTGTAAGCGGCTGGACTCGTTGTAGTTCCGCCGCCGATAAAGTAACGTGATGACATGATGAATTATAAAGTTGGCTGGTGTGAAGTTTGGGGGAAATTTTGGATTTGATTTTGAGTGGTAACATAATCCATCCCGTAGGGATGGTCCGCTCGGTAGAAAATGTGAACAACAAGCAATAACCCATTCCGTAGGAATGTATTTCTCTATGTCTTTCACTTCCCCGCCAATACGCAATCTTCCGCCTCTTCTTCAACCCGCCATCGTTTCGGCGGTCTTCTTCTGAAGGGCCAATGCTCCGGCACCTCCGTGAAATGCGGGTCTTTCTGCGCCATCCGCCATTTACGAACCTTCTCGTAACGCTCCTGCTGTTCCGGCTTCAATTGCAGCGCAAACAGATTTTCACCATTTACCGGCAAATCATCTTTTCGCTGTTTATCCGGCGGATGCTTCTCCGTTGCTAGTTCCCGCATGATGCAGACAAGACACGGCATCTGCACCTTCGCTCCGCATTTCGGACAGCGTTGATTCGGTATCGGACTCCGCAAGCCGTGCCAATGGTCGTCCCATTGATGCTCCTCTCGAAACCATTTCTTGTTCTTTCCATTTGCCAGCCGGTGAATAACTGTGCGGGCAACACCGGTCAAACGGGCTATTGCCCTTTCGCTGTGCTTTCCCGCTTTCAATAATTTTTTGACTTTTTCAATCTGTTTGTGAGATAACATCTTCGTCTTGAGAAATAAGTAAACGTGATAAGCGGGTTATTACCCGCCGCTCGTATTGGGGAAAAAGAAAACAAAGGTTAGGTTCTCTGTC
>WRCR01000520.1 GCA_009783865.1 Planctomycetaceae bacterium
CGCGACCGGGGAAAACTTTCGCTCTACGGAGCGGCTATGTTCGGCATTGCGTTGACAAACATTGACCGAAACAACAGCGAAGCCGGTGAAATTGTCAGGATTATTGAGCAGTATCTCGTTCAGGACGACGAAAACCAAACGGCGTATCTCGATTTGCAGCGTTATAACAACTGGTGCTGGTGGTATTGGCACGGCAGTGAATTTGAAACGCAGGCATATTACCTGAAACTGCTGATGCGGACTAATCCGAAAAGCGGTGCTGCGCCGAAGTTGGTGAAGTATCTGCTCAACAATCGGCGGCACGCAACTTATTGGAATTCAACCCGCGACACGGCAATCTGCATTGAAGCGTTTGCGGAATTCATTCGGGCAACCGGCGAAGACAAACCGAATATGACGGTTAATGTTCTTTACAACGGGCAAGTGAAAAAGACGATAAAAATCACGCCGCAGAATTTGTTCGAGATAGACAACACGCTGATTTTGTCCGCAGAGGAAATCACGGCTGGCAAACATAAAGTCGAGTTGCGAAAACGCCCTGACGGTGATTCCCGTTCTCCGCTTTACTTCAATGCGTATTTGGAGAACTTTTCGCTGGAAGACCCGATTCTAAAAGCGGGACTTGAAGTCAAAATTGAGCGGCGGTTTTACAAACTGGAACGTGATACCGCCGCCAAAACACAAACGGCGGGCGGACGCGGACAAGTTGTCGATATAAAGACCGATAAGTACAAGAGAGAGGTGCTTGCATCTCCCAGCGCGGTGAAGTCCGGCGATATTGTTGAGGTCGAGTTGCTCATCGAATCCAAGAACGATTACGAGAGCATTATCATCGTAGACCATAAAGCGGCGGGGTTGGAACCCGAAGAAATCCGCAGCGGTTATTTGCATAATGCTAACAGCCGTTTGTATCCGTATGTTGAGTTCCGGGATGAGCGGGTAGTGTTCTTTGTGGAGCGATTGCCGCGCGGCAAACATTCGCTGACTTATAAACTTCGTGCGGAGCAGCCCGGTCAGTTCAGTGCTTTGCCCGCCCAAGTTGCGGCAATGTACGCACCGGAATTGAAAGGCAACTCCGATGAGGATAAAGTGAACGTTGGGGATAAGTGAGAGGGGTTAGAGCGAATTAGAAATCGGACGCTTTATTTTCCGCCGTCATTCCCTCACCTGTCCATCGCCGTACACGATGTATTTGTAAGTCGTCAATTCTTTGATACCGCAAGGACCGCGGGCGTGAAACTTGTCGGTACTGATTCCAATTTCGGCACCCAAACCGAATTGTCCGCCGTCATTGAATCTCGTGCTGACATTCACCATAACGGCGGAACTGTCTATCTTCACGACAAATTCCCGCGCTGAATTTAAGTCCTTCGTGATAATCGCTTCCGTGTGTCCATCGCTGTATTTGTTGATGTGTTCTATCGCCGCCTGCAAGGAATCGACAACAATCACCGACATAACCGGTCCGTGAAACTCGGTTTTGTAATCGGCATCTGCTGCGGGTTTTGCGCCGGAAATAATTTCACAGGTTTTTGGACAGCCGCGCAATTCGATACCGTACTGAATCAATGCTTTCGCAACCAGCGGCAAAATCGTTTTTGCAACTGCATTGTGAACGACCAGCGACTCCGCCGCATTGCATACTCCCATTCGTTGACATTTCGCATTGACGGTAACTTTCTCTGCGATTTCGGCATCGGCATATTGGTCGATGTAGACGTGACAATTTCCCGCAAAGTGTTTAATGACCGGCATTTGTGCTTCGGCAGCAACCCGCCGAATGAGTCCTTCGCCGCCTCTGGGAATCGTCACCGTTATCTTGTCCGGCATGTGGAGAAAGTGTCCGACTGCTTCGCGGTCAGGGGTTCGAACTAACTGAACGGCATCCTCCGGCAAACCGGTTTCGCGGGCTGCCTGCGCCAAAATTTCTGCAAGTGCGATGTTGGAATTGACGGACTCTTTTCCGCCGCGAAGAATAACGGCATTGCCGCTTTTGACGCAAATTGCCGCTGCATCGGGAGTTACATTCGGTCGTGATTCATAAATGAAAAATACCACTCCGAGCGGAACACGGACTTTCTGTACTTCAATTCCGTTGGGACGAATTGTTGATTCGATGATACTGCCTACCGGGTCGGGAAATGCCGCTATTTCTTCGAGAGCGTTAATCATTTCGTTTATGCGTTTCGGATTGAGCAGCAGGCGGTCTGTTTCCGCCGGTGTCAAGTCGAAAGACGGAGCGGCATCGATATCCTTCTTGTTTTCGTTGAGGATATATTCTTGTTTTTCCGTCATCAAAGCGGCACTGCGAAAAAGCCATGCATTTTTCAAGGCACCGCTGATACCTGCCATTTCGGCTGACGCTTTTTTCGCACGGTCAGCGACAGCATTACAATAGTCATGAAGGTTTTGAGTCATTGCAGATTTAAAGTTAAGATATTTCAATTGTTTTCGTTCGTTCTTTCAACAACGGCGGTATTGTATCGCAAATTGCGGTAATGTGCAAGAAAACGCCGGATCATGCCAGTCCGATTGCAAGTTTTCAGAATCCCAATAGTTTAATGAAGTTTTTCGGTTTGTTGGCGACACCTATTGCCTTTTTCGTCACCGCCTTGGTCTTGTCTCCCCACGTCCGCAATAGCGTCAA
>WRCR01000521.1 GCA_009783865.1 Planctomycetaceae bacterium
CCAAGCAATACAACATCCCGTCAGCGAATAGCAATACAGAAAACCGGCGTGCCGGATATACAATTTCCCGCGGTTGATAACCGGATGCGCCCAAAATTTACCGGCTCCTTCCTCCGGTAGATTGAAACGGCTTATCTCTGCGTATTTTTCCGGTGTCGGTTTGACGAGAGCAAGATTTCCTTCTTCGGATTCGCCCAAGCAATACAACATTCCGTCGGCGAAAGAAACGCTGCCTTGTCCGACTCCGCGTTCTTCCCAAGCAATGCTGCCGTCTTCCCATTTCAGACACATCCACACTCCGCGTTTATAATGGTGAGCGGAACCGTAGATATAACCGTCCAAAATTATCAGACCGCCGTGCTGGTTATCCAACTTCGGTTCTTTCCAAATCTGTGTCAAAGTAATTTTGCCGTTTTCTTTTCCCATTTGCAAAAGTTCCGTACCGCTGCCGTAGCCGGACGAGATGAGTATCTTTCCGTCTTTGTAATACGGCATCGTTGCGTTGACATCGTATTGCGTTTTATGTTCATAGTAAAAAAGTTGCGCGCCGGTTTCGGCATCGACTCCAATCAATCCGGTCTGATTCATGTTGGCATAGATTCTTTTACCGTCATGAACAAATACCAGCGTGGTTGCATAACCGCCTACTGTTTCGCTGCCCGGTGTTGTCCAAATCTCCTTGCCGGTTGTTTTATCGAAGGCGACCGCAGCGGCTTTCTTTCCGCCGGGGAAACATATCAATTTGTTGCCGTCCACGATGGGCGATTCGGCATAAGCCCATCTCGGCAATTTGGCATCGTATTTCTCAACGAGGTTATGTTTCCAGATTTCCTTACCGGTTTTGGCATCGAGACAAACCAAACTTCCCGGTGCGGAAAGTGCATAGACCTTGCCGTTGTCAAAGGTTGGTGTGCTGCGGTCGCCCGGATAATGTCCGGTATATCCCACGCCGTTATTGTATTGCCAGATTTCTTTACCGGTTTTCTCATCAAGTGCATAGACGAAAGAATTAGCGTTCTTATCGTCATCGTTTTGTTTGACGTTACCGGTGATGTAAATCTTTACGTCAGCGATAGTTACGCCGGAATAGCCGGGGAATTCGGTATTACCGAGTTTCTCTGTTCTCCATAGGAGTTTGAGACCGCTGTCTCCCCATTTTTTGAGAAGACCTGTGTCTGGAGCGATGTTATCGCCTTTGGGACCGTGAAACACAGTCCAATCGTTATCGGCAGCATAAAGCGTCAAGCCGAACAACAGAAATAAAACAGCAAAAAGTGTTGTAGTTTTCATAGGTACTTTCATTAGTGCTAAAATTGGTTAAAAGGGTAGGTATTATTAAATCGGTACATAATTACTGCACTTTTTTGATTATACTGTTTTTTTATTTGTATTCAAGAGAGGTAACATTAGTGAATTGCGAGCGGCATTGCGCAAGCAACGTCAACTATTACGAGCGGGAAACTATTGTTTCCCGCTTTCATAAAAAAGCGTTGTTTTGAAGAAAAATAAAAAACGTCTTTCGTTATAGCGGGAAACGCAGTTTCCCGCTCGTTGGCGGTGTTTCTACAACTATAGTGTAAATGGGGACAATTGCATTTTTATTGAGCCGTTTTCTAACGGAAGATGAGCCCTTAGTAGCACCGATACGCTCTCTTTTACTGTGCCCTTATCTATATCAAAAATAAGGGTATAAGGGAGGGTTGTTGAGTCGGCATCGGTACTACTAATGGAGCATTTGCCGCAACACCTCCCTTGCAGATTGATATTCCCATTTGTCCCGCCAACTCTTGAACACTTGGAATAGTTGTATTTTTTCACCGCATATAAATCGGCAAGGCGGCGCGTTCGAGTTGCAGTATCGTTAAGTTGATTGAAGTCGTATAAACCTTGCCGATGTAGCCCTGTCCCCAACTGCCGTCCGGCGATGCTTCGCTAACGAGACGTTTATACAGAACATCGCGGTATTTTTCCCATTCTTCTCCCGCCTGCCGGTATTTGACCTGGGCGTAATAATAATGGGCGTAATGCCAATGTCCATAGTCCTCGCGGCTTGCCAAATTGCCGAGCGTCTTATCGCAGTATTTCAACAAGTTCGGCACGAAGGTATCGTCATATTCACCGGCATTAAACAAGCAAGCAATTGCGGCTGCGCTAATCGGCGGTCTTCCGCCGCCGCCGTGAATGTTATATTGAACACCGCCTGCGCCTTTGTTGATGGAGCATTTATGAATATATCCGATTGCTTTTTCAATGATTTCCGCTGGCACTGGAATACCAGCATTTCTTGCGCCGCGCAATGCTTGAACCTGCGTGATAGTCGTTGAACCTTCGTCAAAATCGTTGCCGTCTTTAGCACTGACATAGCCCCAGCCGCCAGCTTTCGTTTGTGCTTGTCCGCAGAATTGAACTGCGCGGATAATAACATCGTGCAGTTCTTCCCGCCGTGTTTCGTCTTCTTCTTCGCCGAAAACCTGTGTTAGAAACAGCAGTCCGAAACCATGTCCATAAGTATAGCGGTCATCGTTGCGGTCTCCGATGAGTCCATTTGGTCGGGAACGCTTGACGAGAAACTCAACGGCATCGCGGATATTGGACGAGTATTTTCCCTGCACTGTTGTGGAACCTTCGGCGAGCA
>WRCR01000522.1 GCA_009783865.1 Planctomycetaceae bacterium
AACACAGGCATCTGCCATCGGCAGTGCCGGAAGACGCTTTTTATTTTCTGCATCGAGACGTACCTTTCGGATAACCGTCCAGTTTTCGTCCGCAAGCAGAGCGCGTTCCCCGTCTTCTGAAGCCCGGTCAGTGATGAACTTCGTATTATTATACATCTTGCAGGCAACCGTACAGGAACCGCAGCCGATGCACTTCGTTATGTCAACTAAAACACCTTTCATGTCAATATTCTCCTCAATTATTAGCGGCGGCGTATTTCAGAAATACAGTAATCCGCCGGATTGTCAATCATTTATAAGTCCGCTTTTATCCGAGTAATGTGTATGCAGTAATTCGTGGGACTTATGTCCGCAGTATTCACCGAGGAAATCTTTGTACAAGGCAATGAGTTCGGGATTTTCGTGGCAATTCCGCAACTTCATGCTTTCGTCAAGTTCGTAGAGTTTCCCAATCCGCTGTGTCCGTACTAAATCGCTGGGGGGCAATGAGGTCTTCGGCTGACCGCCGCCGCTTATACAGCCGCCGGGACAAGCCATGAACTCGATAAAGTGCCAGCGCGGGTCTTTCGTTCCGCTCGCTTTGTCTTTGCGAATCTGGTCGAGAACGATATGGGCGTTTGTCAAACCGGTTATAACCGCAACTCGTACTTCACCCGCACCCGGAACGTTGAGTTTCGCTTCCTTGATGCCGTGTCCTTTGACACCTTCAATCGGAGTGACCCGCATCAGGTCTTGCGGAATGTTGCCTTCACCCTGCTTCTTGCCTTGGACTATCCAGTAAGCGGTGCGGACAGCCGCCATCATAACGCCGCCGGTTGCCCCGAAAATTGCGCCGCCGCCGGTGTACTGGCTCAATAATTCGTCATATTTTGCAGCGGGGTCGAGTTCGTTCCAATTGATTCCTTTGCGTTTTACCAAATTTGCCAATTCCCGCGTTGTCAACACGAGGTCTGTATCCTGAATCGATTTCAGCGAGTCATCGTTTTTCTCTTTCGCAAGATATTCTCCGGCGTCGTTTATTTCGGGGCGCAATATCTCGAACTTTTTTGCTGTGCAGGGCATAATTGCGACAACGAAAATCTTCCGCGGGTCGAGTCCCTGTTTTTCGGCATAATACGCTTTGACAAGTGCGCCCATCATTGCGAGCGGCGATTTAGCGGACGAAAGATTCGGTATCAAGTCGGGATAAAAGTATTCGCAATACTTAACCCAGCCCGGACAACAGGACGTAAACTGCGGCAGCACCGTTGAACTGCCTTCTTTGCCCGTGATGCGATTGACAAGTTCCTGCGCTTCTTCGGTGATAGTCAAATCGGCTGTGAAATTCGTATCCAAAACCGTGTTGACACCCAGCGCACGGAGAGCGGCAACCTGCTTTCCTTCTGCGTTTGTTCCGACCGGCAAGCCGAATTCTTCACCGATACCAACGCGGGTAGACGGCGCAGTATGCACGACAACGGTTACGTCGGGGTCGGCAAGTGCTGCCTCGAAACGCCGTGTGTCATCGACTTCGGTAATCGCACCGGTTGGACACCACAGTGTACATTGTCCGCAATGAACGCAGGGCTGGTCATTGACAAGCGGCAGTTTGTAATGGTGCAGAACTGCTTCATCTTTGTCGCAAACGAGAGCGCATTGCCCGCAAAGTATGCATTTTGAATCATCGCGGCAAATTGACGGATTCGTTTTGTCAATCGGAACTCGTCCGCGCAGTTGATTCGGGATGGTTCCCTTGCTGTTGAATTGTTCGGGAAGCCAGCCCTCACCGCCGCTTGGTTTGCCGTGACAGCCAGCCGAAAGCGGAATAAGTCCCGCCGCTAATCCCGCAGTCAGAAAAGCACGGCGGTTGAAGTTCGTATTGTCGGCAATTGGTTTTGATTGCGGTTCTAATGGGGTAATATCCTGATGAGCATTATCTTTTGTCATTGGATGCTGCTTTCTTTTATCGGAAGTTCTCTACTTTTCCTAAATTATACACTGTCAGGAAAATTTTTGAAGGGGGATTAAGTAAATTTTTATAGATTGGGGGGTGTGCTCAAATAATTTCCTTTTTTCTGATACAATGTGTTGGTTACTTTTCCTCTTCCCCCTTAAGGAGTTTCAGAAATGGATTTTACCGACCTTACCCCGACCGAACGCCTTCTCGCCGAACAAGCCGTCCTGCTGCACGGTCGAGAGTTCATGCGCCAAACTGTAGAACGCATCGCCCAAGAAAAAATCGACGAGATAGATTCCGTCAAATAAAGTGCCTTGCCCTGCTTGCACTAAAAAAAGAAACAACGCAAACGATAAAACACGGCAAACGCCGACTCTCGCCCTGCACCGCCGCAGGACATACAAAAGTAGGAAATTATTTGAGCACACCCGCCTGCTTTCGATTGCAGAATTATCACTTGCAATATCCGAGCCGCCGGTGTAGAATGGCGATTATGAAACGTCCAGTCAGTTTTTTAACACAACAGAACCCCGCTATCTCAACGACTGTATATGCTCTATCTATTATCACTCGTTATCTTCCTCGCAACTGCTTTTTCCGCGATTGCGCAAGAACTATCCGTCACCCTTGCGAAACCATCACCGGCTCAACAAGCAATCCTCGAAGGTGTCGGCAATATACAAACCAGCAA
>WRCR01000523.1 GCA_009783865.1 Planctomycetaceae bacterium
GCAGGCATCGCCGCGACGTATGAACGGCACCGGGCAATGATACTTGAATCATTTACCGTAGAAACAACAGGCGATATTATAGCACTTTGCCGTTTCGGTAAGACCTGTTCTATCCATTCGGAGGGCAGTTGCGGGAGTTGCGAAACAGGACACGGCGGAGTTATCCATTGATACGGGCTGCCGCAAGGGTGGATTGACGGCGGTGCAACGATATACTGGTTGCCGGTTTGTATGTCGATACCGGTTTTCTGACCCTGCCATTTGATTTTCTTTTGACCGATAATGTCAACGTTGGGTTTGGCGAAGAACAAGTGCCAGCCGCCGGAGCCGGTTCTTGCGATAGGACTGTCCGGCAGTTTGCCGACCGATTGAATTATGTTGCGCAAATCATTTGCGCCGTCGATGCCGTCTTTGCAGTCGAGGTCAAAAACCAATAGGTTGCTGCACTTGATGCCGATGTTGCAGTCGGGATATTGCGTCCACCATTTTTGTATTGTTGCAATGTCGGTCGAAGCGGAGTTGCACCCATGCGGAGCGGTTGCTCCAAACGGTGTTTTACCCTTCGGTGAACATTGAAATACAGCGTAGCCCTGTTCGGCAAGACGCTGCGATTGGATTAGAAATTCGGACATCATGGTTATACAAGTTGTTCTGAAAGTTCATCGGGCACCTCACGCCCTCGGCAGCGATATAGAAATTCAATCCACTTCTTTTCGGACAGCCAATCCGGTGCCGCAAATAGTTGCTTTGCTTTTTCGTTGGCAGGCGTAAGATAATACCGCGAAAAATCATCGGTGCAGCGGACAAAAAACAGCGGCAGTCCTGCGCTGTCTGCAAGGGTTTTCAATGCCCTGGCACTTGGGTGCCCCAGGCGGATAGGTTGTGCATGTTCATTCTTGTACTCAATGAGTGCAACCGGTTTACCGGTGTCATACTCAAGAGCAAGAAAATCAATATCAACGGCTGGACAATCCCAGCCCCACATTCGGCGGCGGCGGCTTATACCTTCGTCCCGCCAGCCGGTTCGTTCTTCGGCTGTCTTTAACATAATTCGGATAAAAAAGTTGAGAAGCGTCCTTGTGATTTAACAATAGTTTCCGGGTCGGCATCCAGACCGATGAACCGGCATTTCAGTTTTAAGGCGGCAATGCCCGTTGTTCCGCCGCCGAGAAAGGGGTCGCAAATGGTTTGATTCGGAACGACAAACCTATCCATAAGGTCAAACATTCCGCTTTCCGATTGTCCCCAGCGATGATGCTGTTTATCGTTGTCGTTAACACTGCTTTTGACGACATCGCTTATCCAAGACGAAGGTTTTCCGCCTTTGATGAACCACAAAACGGGTTTCCAAAATGTGTTTACTTTCCGTTCCCAGAGTTGTGCTGCTTGTCCGCCGGGTGTCAGATAAGCAAGCGTCCAATGATAGTGTAGGAGTTCCGTATGTAAGCGGGTTAATACTTCCGGCAGATACGACTGACCGACCATGCACAGCAGCGAACCGCCGTCTTTCAATGCATGTCCGGCAAATCGGGCAAGGTCATTATAGACATGCAGATACTCTTTCGGATACGGCGGGTCGGTAAAAATAAAATCAACGCTTTCTTTTTCAACGTGCCGTATTGCCTCGTCAATGTGCGATACAGTCAGTAGAACCCGGTCGTCCAGCGGAATTGATACTTCAGATTGTTTTTGCAGTTTTCGTTCCTGCTGCCTCTTTTCTCTTTTGAGCCGTTTGTATTCGGCGTTGATGGTGGTGTCGCCGGTGCGCAGTTTTGCCTTCGTATCTTCGTCGGCATGTTCGGTAATGTATTCTGCTTTGGCAAGGGTGTCGTGGGACACACCCGCGATTGCGGCAAGTTCCTCACGTGTCTTCTGCGGTGAACATCGTGCAGAATTCTGCCCAATGTTAGTATCCATTAAATCGGTACGTGCCTCTCGACATTCCGGCAACGTTGCCGGAATGTTGGTCCTTGCTAAATCGTTTCGTTTGCCTTGCCGTTTCTTTGCCTTCTCCGCAATCTGCGGTTTGAATTGCAATGATATTTCAATCCGTTGAAACGGAGTTAAGTTGCGCCGGTTCTCCTGATGCTGCCATGCCCAGAGTTTCGCCGATTGCAGTGAATCGAATTCGAGTTCGCGGACTGCGAACGGCAACGAATGTTTCTTGCAAACCTTGTATCGATGATGCCCGTCAACGAGAACGTTGTTCCAAACAACAAGCGGTGAAATCACACCGCGCTGCATAATATCTGATTCGATGCCTGACATTTCGCTGTCGGACAGCGGCGGTAAAAGGTTCGCTATCTCTGGGAGTATTTTTAATGTTCTGTTCATAATGAATTGCCTCAATAAAAACTAAATGAAACGCCTTCGGCGTATTGATGCCCGATTGTTGACTGGTGCAAAACACCAGTCGTTTCTAGTTGCGGCAGCATGCAAGGACTTGGCACATCGTGAAAATAAGAAGCGAAAAAAACGTCCCTTCAATATAAGGCGACCTCTAAAAACCATTTAATTTCCGAAAAGGCGGTATAATTACGAATCATAGTTATTCCGCTCACTTTACTTTTCCCCATTAGTTCCCGATGAGTAACAAACA
>WRCR01000524.1 GCA_009783865.1 Planctomycetaceae bacterium
AAACAACTCGGAATGGTCGTACCGAAAGACCGCCCGAAGTGGTTCGAAGAAGCAATTCTTTATTCTTTTCACCCCGGCGGAACGATTGGCAGCGGCTGCAAAGACCTCGGCGGTTTCAAACCCGCAACGGAACTGCTTGCGCATATCAAGGAACTCGGCTGCAATTCGATTTGGTTAATGCCGCTCGAAGACAGGTCAATTTATTGGCCCCGTGATTATTACAAATTTCAAGCCGGTCTCGGTTCAACACCGGAAAAAGCGTCGGAGGAATACAAAGCGTTGGTCGACCGCGCTCGTGAATTAGGAATACGGGTCTTGCAGGATTCCGTGCCTCATGGCGGAGGCAATCCGAATGAACGTTCTATTGCTCACCCTGAATGGCTTTTGCATGATGAAGAAGGCAAGACGCTTCATTACTGGGGTTTCGATTTCAACTATCCGACTTGGATTGACTACATGAGCGAGGTCTCCCGTTTTTACATGAAGAATTACGGAATTGACGGCTATCGTGTTGATGCCTGCGGCGGAAGTAAAACACCGAATTGGAATCCGGCGATTCCGTATTCCAGAGCGTCTCATTCACAATCGCAGGGCGGCTTGAACATGCTGCGGGCTATCCGAAAAGCCGTGAAGGAAGTTAATCCCAACGGCGGTATTCTTGCGGAGGTTCACACCGGCATTTGGGGAGCAGTCAGCGATGCGGCTTATGATTTCGATATGTGTTATAACGTTCTTCACGATGCCCGAAAACTTTCGGCGGATGACTTCGTGAAACGCTTGCGCCGATGGCTTCACGAACAGCAATACTCGGAGATTCCCGACATGCTGCGTTTGCGGCATGTTGAGTCCCACGACTCGTTGCGTTCACAACTTTGGTACGGAACAGAAGGGCATCACAAAATGCTGGCGTTAACGGCGTTCATTCACGGTATTCCGCTGGTCTATCACGAACAGGAAATCGGTCATACATCCGCCTTCAAAAACATTTTTGCGATTCGGTCCGCACTGCCAGAATTAAACGGCGGTGATGTTGATTATCTTTCGGTTGATGCTCCGCCGGGCGTATTTGCTTGCCTGCGGACAAAGGGCGATACCGCAAGTATTGTCATGATTGATTTCAATGAAGAACCGGCAGAGAATATAACGTTAAAATTGCCCATCGCTGTTTTGCCGAAAGAACTTCAAAAAAAGGGACCTATCTCTCTTGTTTGGAATCATCAAGGTTTGGCAGTCGGCGGTGATAAGAAAGATACTTATTCGATTACAATCCCGCGTGCCGCCGGTTTTTATAACGTTGCTGTTTTACGCAGTAGTGATAAAGCGTTGGACTTTGTCAACAAACTGCTGCTCAAAGAATATGATGTGAAAATTGACCGAAACGAAATCAACGAATACTTCACGAAGAAAACCGGACAAAAGTATTACAGTACAATTTATTGGAGACCGCAGGGCGTTGATAATTCAGCGGAAATGCTTCAAGCGGAAGAATTTGTTCAAAAGAATCCGCAACTGCCGTTAAAAAATACCATCGGCGGTTATGTTTTCGAGAACGAACATTACAAACTTCGTTTAACCCGCAGCGATACGATAATGTCGCTTGATAAAAAGAGCGGCGGTGAAAACATTTCCGTTATCCGGCAAGGCGAGGTTTATACCGATTACGGTTACGGCGGAAAGGGAACGAGATACGCAGCCGGTAATGATGTCGAAGCAAGTTGCCGCATCGTGCAAGACGGAGAAACATTGCGGCTGCGTTTCGAGGGACAACTTCGCGGCTTCGGTCGTTTCGAGTTAATCAAACCGCCGGTTGAGTATTATATTGAGTATGCGTTGAAAACCGGAAGTCCTTCGTTTGCAATGTCTTGCGGCGTGAAACCGCATCGTGCAGCAGCGGAGTCGCGGGCGTTTCTTTCGCTGTTTCTGCCGATGCCGAATGTCGAAAATTTTGAATACTACGACAAAGACGGCAAGACTATTTCCAAAGGAACAAGCGTTGGAGCAGCGAAACGTTCTTTTGAAACGAAGAACGTTCTGCCGCAGAAGATTGTATTGAAAGACGCAGAGAAAACGCTGTTGACGTTTAATGATTTGCAGGGTGAAGTGTCAAACGTGTTTCTTGACCGCAAGAATTTTTTCATGACCTTCGATGACGGTAATGCGGTTTCGGTACCGAACCGCTGGAGAACATTGACGGCTACAGTTTTAACCGATTCTAATTCAAAAGATACGCCGTCGAAAATTACCGTGAAAAAAATCGAAATACCGGATAGTGCAACAGATTCCGATAATTTGATAGATGACGGTTCCTTTGAAGCAACTTCGAACAGTAATACGCTTTCTACGGAAATGTCCGGTGAGATTGTCATCAATGTATCGGGACAAAATCCTTTTGCTTGGCACATACCGGACGGCAGTTTGCGGACAACTTCCGAAAAGCGCAGCGGTAATGCGGCAGCGCAGGTGACCGGTGAGAAGGGGCAATACCGGCTCTTTAGGGTGCGTAAAAAAATAACCTATCGCATTTTATGTTTTTTAATGGTATAGTTCCATTCGCCGTGGAAGTCATGTTTCTTGACACCAACGGCTTTTACTTCGG
>WRCR01000525.1 GCA_009783865.1 Planctomycetaceae bacterium
CGGTTCCAAACTTTACGCCGTTCAGATAGACGAGTAAATCAGAAATTCGCGGACGACGAATTTCTGCTGACCGCTGAAAATTACAGCGGCCGCTATTTCGTGATGCCTCCGCCGCCCACCGGAGTTCCGCCTGCTCCGATGGGCACAATATTTTTTAACCACCTAATTGAGAAAGACCTCGACAAAGTACTGCAACCCAACGGTTTCATATTCGTTCCATGACTGTGTGAAACGCATCGGACTCTTCAGTGCACTTTGTCTTCATGTGCTGTTCGATTTGGCATACCGAAATCATGTATTGCTTTCAATATAACCTACAGCATGAATTATAACTGAATTTTACATAAATTGCGTATTGTATTTCAAATTGTTCATTGCCGATTTGATTTACAGCAGAACAAATCACCCGATAAGTTTCCTCTATTATGCCACATCGTTTTCAGAAAATCCCCCACGAATTCCTTGATTTTCGCAAGGATTTTTTCGTGGATATTTCGGCAAAATGTACCGGAATCTGAACGATTGCCCATTTCCCTGCAACCAACATAAAACCGCACCGCGCCCAGAAACAAGCCATTTGGTAGCAAAAAACACCGATTTTCTGAGTAATTGCTTTTCAAAATTGTTTTCAGAAAATCCCCGACAACTTCCTTGATTTTGGCAAGGATTTCATGAGAAACCGAAGTTTAAGCGATTATCTATTTACAGCGAGTTCTCTTGCCAATGCTCCGGTTTCGATTTACAATATGTCAAATGCAAGTGATAGTTTATAAATCAGCAGAGGAACATCCGCTGCAATGTCCGTTTATTTCGAACTATGTTCCTGCCGGTTTCCCGTCACCGGCGGAGGACGCGCCCGCCGAACATCTTGATTTATCCGCTCATCTCATCAAACATCCCGAAGCAACATTTTTCCTGCGTGTCAGCGGTGATTCAATGACCGGTGCCGGGATATTTGACGGCGATTTGCTTATCGTTGACCGGAGCATATCACCGTCTTCCGGTGATATTGTTATCGCTGTTGTAAACGGTGAATTCACCGTGAAACGGCTCATCATCGACGGTAAGAAAATCAAACTGCGACCGGAAAATCCGAAATTCAAAACACTTTTGATGACAGAATACAATGAAATCGATATCTGGGGTGTCGTGACCAATTCCGTTAAATCGTTCCGATAAATGTCAATCCTGCCGTTTCGCCT
Organism: Planctomycetaceae bacterium; assembly: GCA_009783865.1. Taxonomy (GTDB): domain Bacteria; phylum Planctomycetota; class Planctomycetia; order Pirellulales; family Thermoguttaceae; genus WRKP01. The sequence continues at coordinate 1,203 of WRCR01000525.1, forward strand.
TTATGGTTTACTGGACTGCAACAGTTTTTTTGCCTCGTGCGAAAAATTGTTTCGTCCCGACCTTGCCAATAAGCCAGTAGTTGTCCTTTCCAATAACGACGGAGTTGTTGTCGCCCGTTCACTGGAAGCAAAGAAAATCGGTATCCCGATGGGGGCAGCGTTTTTCAAAATCAAGCATCTTCTCAATGCCGGTAAAGTTCATGTTTTTTCGTCTAACTTCCGCCTCTACGGGGACATCAGCAACCGGATAATGCGTCTTTTGCAGCGTTGGACTCCCGACATTGAAGTATATTCGATTGATGAAGCATTTATGGATTTAACCGGTCTCGGTTTGAACAGTGAACGGCGCATTGACTTCATGTATGACATCACGGAGCAAATCAAAAAGTGGACTGGTATTCCAGTCTCCATCGGCTTGGGAACGACAATGACGCTTGCGAAAGTTGCCAATGATGCGGCGAAAAAATTCGGCAGTTGCTGCGATATAACCGACAATGAAGTGAGGGAAGAGATTTTGGCAAAATTACCGGTCGGCGATGTTTGGGGAGTCGGACGAAAACTCAAACCGAAGTTTGAGCGGCATAGTATCAACACCGCTGCTGATTTAGCCGCAGTTGACCCGTTGTGGGTACGTAAAAACTTCTCTATCGTTCAGGAACAACTCGTTAGAGAATTGAATGGTGAACATTGCCTTGATATTCATACTGCACCGGCAGCGAGAAAGAGCATACAGGTTTCACGTTCTTTTCATGATGCGGTCGAAGATTTTCAGACTCTCTCCGAATCAGTTGCATCGTTTGCGGCAAAGGCATGTGAAGAAGCACGGCAAGACGGTACAGTTGCATCCGGCGTTTACGTACATGTCAACACAAGCCGATTTCGTGATTCATATTACTCGGCTGGTTCAGCAATAGGTTTTGATTGTCCGACATCACATACACCGACTGTGATTCATAAAGCGTTGGAATTATTGCGGCAACTTTTTCAACCGAATCAACTGTACAAACGGGCATCAGTTATATTGTTGGAGTTGCGTGATGCCGAAAGTGTTTTATCACAGGGTATTTTATTTGACACGGATACAACACGTGAATCGAAACAGCGCAGTCGTAAACTGATGCAGGCGGTTGATAATATCAACAGCACTTTCGGCAAGAGGAGCGTTGTTTTCGGTTCACAGGGAATTGACCGTGAAGCGAATGCCGTATCGGCGAAACACTATTGCAGTCCGTCTTATACATCATCTTGGGATTCATTGCCGGTTGCGAAGGCGAAATGAATCACCGCAGCGCAAACCGCCCGCGTTCCGTTTTCACGAATCGTGACTGCTCTCCGCCGATTTGAATATCCCTTGATATAGCGGCATGGAGTGTAAGCCATGGCGTTGGA
>WRCR01000526.1 GCA_009783865.1 Planctomycetaceae bacterium
AGTGGACGAAAAGGGAAAGGGCGGACGATTTAATTTCGGACATTCTGTACCTCCGGTAAAAGGGAAAAAAGGATACTTGATAATTATAATACGAAGAAAAAAAACCTCTATTCGCTCTTTGGTGGAAAATTTGGCAAATTGTGACAAACTTGTTAGCGGACTGTTTATTTAGCCGGTACTCCGGCTCTTCGTCTTTACACTGCCTATATGTTTTGATATAATGGCACTGGTTTTTGTTTCAATTAATTTGTGTTTCATTTTCCAGTATTATGAATCTCGTCATCGGCGGTACCGGTTTTCTCGGTGCGGAAATTACCCGGCAATTATTGTCGCAAGGAAAAAAAGTGCGCGTTCTGTGCCGCCGGAAAGACGGCGTGCCGGACGGTGCCGAGATATTCCTCGGCGATATTCGGCAACCGGAAACATTGGAAACCGCCTGCGAAGGTATTGAAACCGTCTATCATACCGCATCAGTTCCCAGTATCACCGTTTTCTGGAAGCCGTTTTATGAAACCAATGTTGCCGGGACCGAAAACGTTATTAACGTATGTTTGAAAAAACACGTCCGCAAGTTGATTTACACGAGCAGTGCCAGCGTTTGTTTCAGTTGCGTTCCGCAGTTAGGGGTGAATGAATCGGAACCCTATCCCGCAAAGTTTTTGGCGCATTATCCCCGCAGCAAAGCAATCGCCGAAAAGATGGTTCTCGACCAAGCGGCGAAGAAATCCGGCTTGCTGGTTTGTTCGCTGCGTCCGCATTTGATTATCGGCAAACACGACCGGCACTTGTTTCCGCGTTTGTTTCAGCGGGCGCAGCGGAATCGGCTCTTTAGAGTCGGCAGCGGCGATAATATGATAGACATTATCTTCGTAGAAAACGCAGCGGTCGGTCACATTCAAGCGGCAGAAGCATTGACGGATGAGTCCAGTCCTGTCAACGGCAGTGCATATTTTCTTTCGCAGGGACAGCCGGTCAACTGCTGGGATTGGATTAACGAAATACTTTCAATGAAAGGATTGCCGAAAGTCAACCGTTCAATTTCGTTTCGGACTGCGTGGAATCTGGGCGCGGCAATGGAATTATGGTGGAAGATTTGCCGATTCAAAACAGAGCCGCTGATGACGCGGTTTCTTGCCGCTCAATTGGGACAGTCGCATTACCTTGACATTTCTAAGGCGCGGCGGGACTTCGGTTATGAACTGCTCTTGACGATGGAAGAAGGAATGGCGCAACTGGCAGAACAGTTCAGGAAATAATGAATTATGCCGATTACCGGTCTCGGAACAGATATAGTCGAATGTGAACGCATCAAACAGATGCTGGAACGTCATGGCGAGCATTTTACGCAACGGGTATTTACTGCTGATGAGATACGGTATTGTACGGAACACAAGTTGCCGGAGCAGCATTTTGCCGGCAGATGGGCGGCAAAAGAGGCGGTACTCAAAGTTCTCGGAACGGGCTGGATTTCCGGTATCCGCTGGACAGACGTTGAAGTTGTTAGAGATGCCGGCGGCAAACCGTCAATCCGGTTGAGCGGCGGTGCTGCGGAAGTTGCAAAGAAGAAGGGAATCGGCGATATACAGATTAGTATTTCGCATTGCAAGTTATATGCGATTGCCGTTGCGGTGGGAGAATAAAAACGTCTGCACAAGGATTTCAATCCTGTACAATTACGAGCGGCGGGTGATAAACCGCCGTTATTTAATCGGTACTCCGGTCATCTGAAAGCCCAATCGGTGAACTTGATTTTCGCAAAAAACTATGGTACCATTGAGAAATTGCCCAATTTTTTGCAAAACCATTCCTCTTTCCTGCTGCTTGAGAAATTAGAAACAGCAATGGTATTCGTCCCTATCATAATGTTCAGATGATTTTTTAATGAAATATAAAGTTTTAATCGCAATTTTGATTTTTTTAGAGATGAAAGTACTAAACCCTTAAGGAATGCTGCCCATTATGCCGCTTTGAGTTCAGGGAGAGCCAAACTTTTACGTTCTTTTGTCGGACATAAGGATGGATTGAACAGTGTCGCCTTTTCACCAGACGGAAAATGGCTTCTCACGGGTTCTGATGACAGAATACTGGGATTATGGGATGTTCAAAGCGGCAAATCACTGAAGACATTGCAGGGACATACAGGGGGAATCAGACAAGTTGCATTTTCACCAGACGGGAAGTCGGTATTGTCACTCTCTTATGAAGACAAAACATTAAGAATTTGGGATATTGAGACCGAGACCGAAATTCGTTCCTTCACTGATCCAAAAGTAAGTGTTGAGAAAGCAGTTCTTTCTCCATCTGGCAAAACAATTATCGCGTATCTCAGTGAAGGTGATTGGGGGAGAATTCCGCCTTCTATTAAACTCTGGGATTTAACAACGGGAAATGAACGCGGTTCCTTCGATTGCCAGTTGAAGGGTATCCGGGATATTGCTTTCTCCCCGGACGGTCAAATTGCGGTGGTCGGAGGCGAAGGTGATGGACAATCATCCTCTCCTCCGAAATTGATACTTCTTTCCACCGGTCTGAAGGAATAACAAAATAATAACGCGTGCTGTCGCCAAAGTTGATGCGCCAAACACA
>WRCR01000527.1 GCA_009783865.1 Planctomycetaceae bacterium
TGGGGAACGAATGAGCCGCTGACATCGCCGCAACTCGTTGAAGCCGCAGAGAATTGCGGACTGGCGTTTCAATGGACGAATATACTCCGCGATATTGTCGAGGACTATCAAAACGGAAGAATTTATCTGCCGATTGACGAAATGTATGCCTGTGGTTTTTTAACGGATGCAAAACGTGTTGACGAAATACTTGCGCTGCAAATTGAACGCTGCGAATCATTTTACCGGAAAGCGGTGCCGCTGTATGAAATGATTAACACGAATTCCCGTGATGTTTTCGCTATGATGTTTCTCCGGTATTACAAACTGTTTCGGAAAATCAAAAGGAAACCGGCGGGCGTTTTAACGAAACGCGTCCGATTGTCTCCGCTTGAAAAAATCGCTCTGTTTCTGCGGGGAAAATTCGGGTTATTCAGCAAGGACTTTTTGAATTCATTAACGGGAAATTTTCGTGACCGGTTTTGACAAACCAACATGTTATTCTCTGCTTGATTTCGGCAATGGACGAAAACTAGAGCGGTTCGGAAATTACTTGTTTGACCGCCCTTGTCCTTCTGCGGACGGAATCGAGAAGAAAAACCGGTCTCTTTGGAAGAAAGCGGATTATCTGTTTCTGCAAGATGAGAAAAAGAGTAATTCAGAACGCGGACATTGGATACCGGAAATTCCGTCTTTCAATTTTTCACACGGTTTGTTTTCGCTGCACTTGCGCGGCACTCCGTTTGGACATATCGGCATCTTTCCCGAACAGTTTCCGAATTGGCAGCGGATTCACTCGCTGGTTAAGCAAACAGAAAGACCGCTGCGGGTTCTAAATCTCTTCGCTTATACCGGCGGAAGTTCGTTTGCGGCGGCATGTCCTAACATCGAAGTCGTTCATGTCGATTCGTCAAAGAGCGTTGTGAATTGGGCGAAACAAAACGCCGAATTGAACGAAATAACAACGAGTATCCGTTTCATTTCCGAAGATGCACGCCGGTTTGTGAAACGGGAAATCAAACGGAACAACCGCTATGATGCCGTGATTCTCGACCCGCCGTCTTACGGTCACGGAACGAAAGGCGAAGTATGGCAGTTGGAAAAACACTTGCCGGAACTGCTTGCCGACCTTTCAGTTATGTTAAGTGAAAATCCCGTTTTTATTTTATTGACGGCACACACACCGCAATATGACGGCAAGATGCTGATGCAATTACTCGACGCAGCCGGTTTATCTTGCCGGTTCCATGAGTGCGAAACATTTCCGATGAACATATCGGCTGAATCCGGCGGTGTTCTTTCTTGCGGATATGGAACTATCTGTAAAACTTCCGTATCCGCTGTATCGAATCAATGCCGCTCATTTGCAGACAATCGCTGATGGCAAGCATCGCCGGATGCTCCGCCGGTAAAAGTTCGTAATTCCGTTTTACTGAACCGATGATGAAATCAAGTCCGAGCGGAATCGCGATAGTCAAAAACGCACTCTCCAGCGGTGCTTTCACCGGCGAACCGTCTTTCGTCTTTGGCGGCAGCATTACCGTAAAATTGCTCAATCCTACCGAAAAATGCACACCGTCAAACTCCGGCGAATTATGAATCCGCTCCATCGCTCCGATGATGCGGGATAGATTGCCGTCCATATCCGTTCCAATGGGAGCAATGCCGGGGTCGAAAATTAAATCGTCATTTGGAATACCGGCTTTTTTCGCTTCTGCAAGCAGAAATTTTGCTGCCGCTACGGTTTCGTCAACGGAGTGACATGCTTTTTTCTGTCCATCCGCAAAATGTTCTGAAATCAATAATATCGGACGGAATTTTTTTATTTCGTAAAGTTGAAACATCTCCATCCGCAGCGGCGAAATTGAATTGAGTATCGGAATACCGAATTCCGTGCTGCACTCTTTCAAACCTGCTTCGGCAAGCGCGGCGTCAGGAGTATCAATCGAAAGCGGCTTCTTGACGACTTCCTGAACCTGCCGAATCGTAGAAACGAAAAAGTCCGCTGAATTGCCGCCGACATTTACGTCAATGTAAGCGGCACCTTTTTCGTCCTGAAATTTGGCGAGTTCCTGAATACCGGCAGCATCGCCGTTTTCATAAAGAGTGTGCGTTGACGGAACGGAATCGTTAAGCGACTCGCCGATAATCTGAATCGGAATGGAGGACATAGGCTGATGATAAGCGGTTAAGTGTTAATAATGAACTTGTCCCATTTGTAGGAAAAATAACTATATCTGCACAATATATGGAATTATTTCGTTTTTTCAAGTATCTCGTTTAGCGGCGGTTAGTATTGTTTCACTCCCCGAAGATAATTTTCGTTTTCATCAGTGCTTCAGCGGCGGCGAGTTTCATGCGCACATATTCCATCGTCCGGTTACCCTTAATAGAATTGCACGAAGGGCAAAGCAGTTGATAGTTTTCATAATAATCACCGCCGCCTTTTGATGATGGTTGAATGTGGTCAATTACAAGATTTCGTATTTCAAATTCAACACCGCAGGCATTACATTTTCCGTTTTGCTCTTTATACAACCGTTCTTTAACGGACAAGGACTTCGGCTCTATCTTGACATCGGTTCGCACAGGTAATAA
>WRCR01000528.1 GCA_009783865.1 Planctomycetaceae bacterium
AACCGCTGATAATAATGAATTGTTCACTTATCAAGAGCGGTTCGTCATTGAGTATCAATAATTATACTTCGCTTGCCGGTGCTGTTCCGGCGGTATGATAATCTGCTTCGAGTGGTGAGTAGCGGGAAGAGACACAAGCATTACTCACTATTCACTTGAAACACACCGTTTCCGATATGCCCTTGCTTGCTTGTCTTCGCGGCAAGAACAGGGTCATGTGTAACAAGCAAAAGCATCTTTCCGGCAGTCAATTCCAGAAGTAAATCGAACACCTCACCGGCTGTTTTACGGTCAAGATTCCCCGTCGGTTCATCTGCAAGCAACAACTCCGGTTCATAAACAAAAGCACGGGCAATCGCCGCCCGCTGCCGCTCTCCGCCGGAAATTTCCGCTGGCCGATGATTGAGCCGCTCTTTCAAACCGGTCCGCTCCAAAAGATAAACCGCCTTCTGCCGCTGTTCGTCTGAAATGCGTCCTTCAGCAAGGAACGGCATCAAAACGTTTTCCAAAACCGTGCATTGCGGTAAAAGATGATGGTCTTGAAACACAAAGCCGATTTTATGCCGCCGAAATTCAGGCAACTTTGCCGCCGGCAATGTCAAAACGTTTTCAAAATCCAACATTATCGTACCGCTGTCTGCCGGTTCAAGCGTTCCGATGATATTGAGCAAGGTGCTTTTTCCCGACCCGCTCGGACCCGCAACAGAAAGGGACTGCCCCTTGTCTAATCGAAAGGAGCAGTCCGTAATAATCGGCAGAACGCCCTCTGCCGTTGGAAATGATTTAGTTAGTTGCGAAACGGATAATGACATTGGGATACTACATCATACCACCGCCCATTCCGCCGCCCATACCGCCGGAGCCGCCCATACCGCCCATGCCGCCGCCCATACCGCCGGAGCCGCCCATACCGCCCATGCCGCCGCCTTGCTGGCTGTCACCGGCACCGGTGGACATATTAAATGGAGTAACCTTGCGGATAGAAGTGAACTGCGGAGACGGTGATATTCTGACATAGCGTCTGTCGGCTGATACTACAGCATTGGTCTCAAGTTGAGTACCGTCCGGCAAAACGGTAATAACCGGCTGATAACCAACAACACTTTGCGTATTCCATGGCATATATCTCGAACCTGAACCGCTGCCCGAATAGCCGCCGTAACTGCTGCTTTCCCCAGAGCCGCCAACCTGTGCTACAATACTGTTGTCCGCTAATCTTTTAATTGCATCATTACGCGCAATATGCTGCTCAGCAGCACTTGTCCGCATTGCTGTTTCGGTCAATGCTGCTTCCTCGATGGTTTCTGTTCTTCGTCCATTTTCCAAATCGAAATATACGAGAGTTCCATTAGCGTCGAGTTCAACCGTTTCGGTTTGCCTTGGAACACCTTGTCCGCAAAAACCGTTGGTTACAACGGAAACCTTGACCAGATTATTTGCCGGAGTTCCCCAATCTTTGTGAAGGACAACTGTATAGCGTCCGTTAAATCCTCTGGGACAAACGTATGAAACCTGTTTTGTTCCGCTGGTTTCCGATAAAGTACCGGTTCTGACACCTTGGGCATCAACCGGCTTCAATTTAAGCAGTCCGCCGGAAATAGTTCTCGGATTGCCGAACCAGCAGAATGAATCAGACGGTTCACGCACGGAAATATCAACACCTGCATCTCCCGTCCATTGCACGGTGACAATACAGTCGCGGCGGCAGGCATCAACTGCCTCGTTTTCCATCGCTTTCGCCTCTTCGTCGCGCTTTTCCTTCAACATACGATGATATAAACCGTTAAGCGTATCGTATGCGTTCTGCGCTAAAAGTCCGCCGTCCACACCGTCCCATTCTATTGAAAGAATCGCAAGCGCAATCCAGCGGATAGATGCTTCGTCGTTCAGTTCCTGCGCTAAACGAAGTGTCGCCGCATAAAATTCATTCTTCGGCGGCAATACTTCAAGTGCTTGTTTGTAAAGCAAAAACGCCCGCTGTTTCAAACCGACACCGTGAGCAAACAGTCCGACATTCACCAAATCGAGCGGGTTCTCACAGAAATCTGCTGCGGAAAGAACTGCACGCTCAATTTCTTTTTGCGGTGCATCAATCAGATACAGCGACAACGCCAATGCTTCGTACATCCACTGTTGGGTTCTGTCGTTCAAAATAGCCGACTCGGTCAAGGCAATAATTTGATTTTCAATCGTTGTGTCATTTTTCAACTCCTGGGCGTTCTTCGGACTGTTTTTCCCGCGTTTTTTTGTCCGGAGTTTGTCAACCAATTGTGCCGCTGCTGCTTTGACAACAGCGTCATCGGCGTTTTCACCGGCGAAATAGTTATCCCAGAATTCGCGGGGATTTTTTGCTTCGGACGATTCCTTGGCAAGTTGTTTCGCAGCATCTTCGGTGTTTTTCGCCGGTACTTTTTCTGACGGAATGGAGAACATTCCGCCGTTGAAACCGTTAGCGGGTTTTCCATTTAGCATACCGGCACCATACATAGTGCGGAACGCGCTCGGCACGGAAAACATACCCATTCCGCCGCCGCCCATACCGCCCATTCCGCCGCCGCCCATTCCGCCCAT
>WRCR01000529.1 GCA_009783865.1 Planctomycetaceae bacterium
CTGAATTGGCAGGACGCTGCTGCAAAGAATTAGCGGTTGCCGCGGGTCCCTGTCAACTTGTCGGCGGACAAATGGACGATATTTTATGCGGTCTTGCCGAGAAAACCTGCGGTCTCCATGGCTGGAAAGAAATGCCGGATGTATCCAGAGGATTACTCGAAAGAATTCATAAGAGAAAAACCGGGGCTTTGATGTGCGTCTCAATCAGATTGGGAACTATGATTGCAGGTGCGTCAAAAGAAGTACAAGATTTGCTCGAAAAGTTCGGCGAACACTTCGGCTTGGCGTATCAGATAACAGATGACTTAATCGATGTTATTAGTGATGCTAAAACTGCCGGTAAGCGGACGCAGAAAGACGATGAACATTCAAAACTGTCGTATCCGTCACTGCTAGGAATTGAAGAGTCCCAAAAGGAAGCGGAACAAAACGTGCAACTTGCCGATGATGCCTTGAAACAAGCGGCGGAACTGCTAGGCAGCGATGTTAATTCTTTGCCCTGCCGATTGCTGTCGTCTCTCGCTCATGCACTTATTGGACGGAAAAAATAGGTCTCACTCCATGCGCCGTTTGAACATTATTGCCGCAACCGATAAGTTAAAAATTCCGATGCACAGAATCGGCAGAAGATAAAGCAGAAGAACTCCTGCCGGTGTATTGCGGAGGAAGAGTCCTTTAATAATCTGAACAAACCACATTATCGGATTGACAACCATCGCGGATTGCAGCCAAGTCGGCATGTTCTCAAACGGCGTTGCAAAACCCGACAACATTATCAGCGGCGGCATCACGAGGAAACAGCCGAGCAGTGCCTGCTGTTGTGTCATTGAAAGCGAACTGATAAATAAACCGATTCCGATGACGGACAACAAAAACACTTCCAGCGAAATAAACAAAAGCAGAAACGAACCTTGCAGCGGAATTCGGAAACCATAAATCACGACAAAGGTTATCATAGTGCCGGAAAAGGTTGCGAGCAGCAGCGCAGGTATTGCTTTGCCGATGAGGATTTCCAGCGGTGTGAAAGGTGCTACAAGAAGTTGTTCAAAAGTCCCCGTTTCCCTTTCCCGGGCAATGGACAGCGCGGAAAGTATCATACCGACTATCGTTGAAAGAAGACAAATCAAACAAGGAACCATCGCATTTTGCGGATTCAAATTCGAATTAAACCAATTTCGGGTTTCGACATTGATTCCCTGTACATCTGAAGTATTATGAACCTTATGTCTTAATGTAAAATTCCGAATAATTTTCTGCATATATCCGCCGACTATCGGGGCAGCATTTGATTTCCTACCGTCAATCAGGATTTGCAACTCCGCCGCTTTGCTTCGTGATAAAAGACATTCCGAAAAGTCCTGCGGTATAACAAGAACGGCAATCGCAAGTTGATTATCAATCGCAGGATTAATTTCATTTCGGTTCCGCAGATATATTACTTTCGTGAAAGTTGCCGTGTGGTCGAAATACTTAACAAGCGAACTTCCTTCGATGCCCCGGTCTTGATTAAGTACAGCAAGAGTCACATTTTTAACTTCTTGAGTAACCGCGAAGGAAAAAAGGAAAATCTGCATCAGCGGCGGTACAATAATCAACACCACCGACTTCGGGTCGCGTAATGCAGCAAGCAATTCTTTGATAATGAGATTATAAATTCTGTTGAACATTACATCAGCCGTTTTGGTGTCTTGATGAAAGTTAATACCGTAAAACACAAACCGATAATTGTCATATAACCCATGTTCGGCAGCAGGAGCGTCCAAACATCGCCCGCCATGAAAAGCGTTTGCAGCGACGTTACATAATATCGTCCCGGAAACATATACGTTATCCCCCGCAAAAACAGCGGCATTGACGCAATTTCAAATAGGGCTCCCGATAAAAATACATTCGGCAGAAACGCTGATACCAGCGACATCTGACCGGAAATAAACTGACTCTTCGCTATCGTGGAAATCAAATAACCCTGCATCAGTGCTGTGCCGAGAAAGACGCTTGACACAAGAAACAACGCAAGTACCGACCCGCGAAACGGTACGCCGAAAAGAAAAATACTGATAAGCACACAGATAGCAGTAGAACAAATTCCGAGAAGATAATACGTCAATATCTTTCCCAGCATCATGTCAATAGTCCGCACCGGCGTTGCGAGCATCGCCTCCATAGTTCCTCTTTCCCATTCGCGGGAAACGACCATTGCCGTCAGCATCGTTCCGATAATTGCCATCACGAGAACTATCGAACCCGGCACCAGCGCATTGCGGGTATTGAGTTCAGGATTGAACAGAACCCGCTGCTGAACGTTGATTTCCGTGACCTTGCGGTCTCGTCCTTGAAAAGTATAGTTCTGAAAAATCCGTTTCTGATAGTTGCGCACAATACCGAGAATATAATTCTCGGCGAGCGTTGCGGTATTCGTCTCACTGCCGTCCGGTAATACTTGTATATTTGTTTTAGCACTACTGATGCCGGACGAAAAATCATTCGGTATCACAATGACCACCCGCACCCTGCCTTTTATTAACGCGTCCTCTGCTTCCTTGCGGCTGTTGTAAGAGACAGCGTCAAGA
>WRCR01000530.1 GCA_009783865.1 Planctomycetaceae bacterium
CTGCCGATAGAAAAACGTCAGCAGCAAAGTTCGGATATGCGAACCGTCAACATCGGCATCAGTCATGATAACGATTTTTCCATAACGGCGTTTTGATATATCAAAGTCCTCGCCGATACCGCAGCCGATTGCCGCAAACATACTTCGCACTTCGTTGTTAGCCAGTGATTTTTCTTCTCTCGCTTTATAGACGTTGAGAATTTTTCCCCGCAAAGGAAGAATTGCCTGATATTCTCTCGTTCTGCCGCCTTCTGCACTTCCGCCGGCAGAGTCGCCTTCTACGAGATACAGTTCGCACTTATCGACTTCTTTACTGGAGCAGTCCCGAAGTTTTCCCGGCAATGAACCGTGAGACAGCGCGCCCTTGCGTTCCCGAACCTGCGCTCTCGCTTTGCGGGCTGACTCCCGTGCCTCTGCCGCCACAATTGCTTTTTTAACAATGGTTTGCGCCGTCCTTGGATTCTCTTCGAGAAACTTCGCAAAGTGCGTTCCGAAGATAGAATTGACAATGCCTTCAACTTCGCTGTTGCCGAGTTTTGTTTTCGTTTGACCTTCAAACCGCGGTTCAGGTACACGAACCGAGATAACCGCTGTAAGACCTTCTCGAAAGTCCTCTCCGACCGGCACCGGCATCTTCTCCTTGAACATATTATTGTTCTTGCCGTAATTGTTGAGTGTTCTCGTCAAAGCGGTTCGGAAACCGGAAAGATGCGTTCCGCCTTCCGTAGTGTAAATGTTGTTGACGTAAGAGCGCAGATTTTCTGTGTAGTCAGTCGTGTATTGCAGCGCGGCTTCGACGATGACTCCGTCAGTTGCACCGAAAACGTGAATGATTTCGGGATGCGCTGCTTCGGTCACTTTGTTGAGATTTTTAACGAAGTCGGTCAAGCCGTTCTCGGAATAAAAAGCGTCTTCACTTTCGCTGTTGGGACGGCAGTCGCGGAAGATGATGCGGACTTTCTTGTTGAGAAACGCTAAATCCTGCAAGCGGTGAAAAACGAGGTTATGGTCGAATCGCCGGTCAGGAAAAATCTCCGAGTCGGGCATGAAAGTCGTTTTCGTGCCGCGCTTTTCGGTCTTTCCGACTTTGCTGACATCGGCGGTCGGAATACCGCGTTCATATTCCTGATGATAAATAACGCCGTCGCGGGCAACATCGACTTCGCACCATTCGGAAAGAAAATTGACAACGGTGACACCGACACCATGCAAACCGCCGGATGCCTGATATACTCCTTTTGAGAATTTGCCGCCGAATTTCAAGACGGTCATAACGCCTTCGAGTGTTGACTTTTGCAAATCGGCGTGAAAATCAACGGGAATACCGCGTCCATCGTCTTCGACGGTTACGCTGCCGTCTGCGTTTATCTGAACGGTGATTCTTGTTGCGAAGCCCGCCATTGCTTCGTCAATGGAGTTGTCGACGACTTCCCAAATGAGATGGTGCAAGCCGTAAGAGGAATTATCGCCGATGTACATACCGAAACGCTTGCGGACGTGTTCCTGGTCGGACAAGTGTTCGAGGTCTTTTGCGGTATAGTCCTCATTTGCGGCTGCTATATCGGCAGCAGGATTAAAACGGTATTCTTCACCGGTGTTGATTTCGGGGGTATTTTCGATGTTACTATCGCTCATGTTCTATATTTTTAGGGAGCAAAACGATGATTATTTTCTACCTCTAATTGTATCATAAAACGGCGAATTGGCAAGGGCATAAAGTGCCATGTTTAGCGGCGAGCAGCAAGTGGTAAGAAGCGAGAACGGATATGCAATCGTCATGCGGAAATCATCTTGCAAACGCTTTTAATCTGCTTATAATGAAGCAGCGGTTTAACTCCATAATAATCTCTTTCCCCTTTTATCTTATGAAAATCACTGCTTTATTGCTTTGTTTCGTCTTTTCTGCTGTTTCGCTCCTTGCCGATGAAACGGCATCTATCCGCGAAAACTGTTTTCAATCGGACTGCCCGATAATTCGTGCGGAAAGACCGTTTCGCTTCACCGCAATAATTGACGGCGACAGCAGAACACCAGGACTTTCAGTTGCGCTGCAAGTCCCAACCGGTGATAAGGTTACACCGAAAGAAGTCATCACACAACCGGATGGCACAGCAACATATATCTGGGACGCTGTTTGCATCGAACCCGGACAAAAGTCATTCACGTTAATCTTGAAAAAAGACGGCAATACCATTCAGGAAATTACCAATTCGCAGATTGTCATGCCGCCGCGCAAAATCGAAAAAATGGATTACATTCCCGAACCGCAGCCGTTGAAAACGAAGATGCTCATCGGAGCGCATAATTGTCCGCTTTGGGAGACGGAACAAAGCCGCCTTTGGAATCAAGTTGTTCGGAAACATCAGGAGCGGACACCGGCACTCGGAATTTATTCACAGGATAATCCCGAAATCGCCGACTGGGAAACGAAATGGGCGGTAGAACACGGCATTTCCTTTTTCATTTACTGCTGGTATCGGACAAGTCAGGGCAAACCGGTCGAAACAAAATTTGAGAAAAGCATTTTCGATGACGCTCTTTTCAAATC
>WRCR01000531.1 GCA_009783865.1 Planctomycetaceae bacterium
ACACAAACTACCCATTTTGTCAATAGCAGTTTCGTTTAGAGGAGGTTCGTATTATCTCATTCCCCGAAGATAATTTTCGTTTTCATCAGTGATTCAGCGGCTGCGAGTTTCATGCGCACATATTCCATCGTCCGGTCACCCTTGATTTTATTGCATGAAGAACAGAGCAGTTGATAATTTTCGTAATAATCACCGCCGCCTTTTGTTGATGGTATGATATGGTCAATATCAAAATCCCTTATCTCGAATTCACGTCCGCAAGCATTACATTTTCCGTTCTGCTCTTTATACAATCGTTCTTTAACGGACAAGGACTTCGGCTCTATCTTGACATCGGTTCGCACAGGTAATAATTCCGTTGCAATAAAGTCCTTGAAGAGTCCGGCATCGTCGCTCAATCTTTCGACTAATATGCCGACTGCTTTTTGTTCGATGTCGATGCCAATCCATTTTCGACCTAACTGCTGCGCGGCAACACAGGTTGTTGCGCAGCCGCAGAACGGGTCCATTACAATATCTCCTTCGTTGGACGACGCTAATACGATTCGTTTTAATAATGCAAGCGGTTTTTGAGTGGGATAGCCGGTGCGTTCATATTTGCTTCGTGCAACGATAGCAATATCCTGCCACCACGTCTCCGGTACTTTTCCCCTTCCACGAAGTTTTGCCAAGTCCTCTTCTGTCCATCCGTCACCGGTTGCGTCAAATGCTTTTCGCAACGATTGATTTGGGTCTTTGTAAGGCAGCCGGACTGCATCTTTATTAAAAGTCCAATGTCCGCTTTTTGCGTACCAAAAAATAGTATCGTGTTTTCGGTTGAACTGCTGCATGTTAGGAGAACCGGGACCGGTATAGCACCATATAATTTCATTCCGAAAATTGTTTTTTCCAAACACAAAATCAAGCAGGATTTTCAAGTAGTGACTTGCCGTCGGATCGCAATGCAAATACAAACTGCCTGTATCTTTCAATACACGATGCATTTCGATGATGCGTTGTGCCATGTAAGTCAGGTATGCCATCATCGCTTTGCCGTGAACACCGCCGACCGTTGCGATATATTTCGTCAACTCGGGAAACTTGGTAGCAAGCGTATCAAGGTATTGCACATTGACGTCTTCCCACGTCCACATATCTTTGAAACTGACTCCGGCGGCTTTGCTGCCTATAGGTGCTGAATACATCCGTTTCGAGTTGAACGGCGGGTCGAGATATATCAAGTCAACAAATCCGCTGTTCAATCCTGAAAGAACATACAGGTTATCGTGAGTATAAAGTGTATTTTGCTGTATCTTTTGAACGATGCGTTTTCGTGTCATAATGTGTTGCATTGTATCGTATTTACCAGCATTTGCAAGTTCAGCAGCGGTTCTACGAACCACCCGCTAAACGCTGCTCATTTTGCTGTATCCATTTTCGGATACCTTTTTCGGTTTCTTGTTCCCGCAATCCTTCGATAAAACCGTCGAGTTTCAATAGACGACTCAAGCGGGTGAGAATTCGCAAATGAATCCGGTCATCTATCGAGCAAATCAAAAACAAAATGTCGGTAATTCCGCCGAAGTTTCCGCCGAAGGCAATTCCGCTAGGCAAAATTCCGAGTGATATGAAAGTATCGCCCAAGATGTTCGGCAGCGGCTGCCGCGAATGAAGAAGTGCGATGCCGTTGTCCAATGCCGTTGAGTGCAATTCTTCTCTTGCTCTGACGGCTTCAAACATAATTTCTGCGTCCCAAAGAAGACCTGTGGATGAAGCGAGTTTAATCATTTCTCGGATAGCGGAGTCCCGTGTTCTTGCTTGCAGCGGAATTGCAACGGCACCTTCGGGAATCAAGCCGGCAATGGTGATGTCTTCGTCGGTTGAACCGTCGGGAGACGATTTGTCGAGTGCTTTCTCGACTTCTTTCAGTTCGGAATTGTCAGATACACCGATTTTTTGTTCCAGCCAGCGGTTAACATCATTGCGGGAAAAGACGAGTTCTCCGTCGATGCGCCGGCTCGGAATATCACCGCGGGAAACCAATTTCTTGATTTGGGTTTCCGGCAAATGCAGATAGCGGACTAACTGCGGCAAAGTCATTTTTGTGTGAGGCATTTTTTCCACTTTCAAATTGTACCGACGGGACTGCAATCTGCCGGAAAAAGAGATAACTTTTGTTCTATGCCGCCTGTTCTTTTTAAAGCAGCATTCGCGCCCATGTGTATGTGAATTTTCCAATCGGACGGATCAACAACCGGCAGCCATTATACACGTACTTGTTCACAGAGTCAATATAGTGTTCTACATGGTGTGTAAAAGTATAGCGGAGATTTTTTGGCGGCTGCCAATCCCATAAATTTTTCACAATCTTTGTAACGGTTGGCTTTTCTGTTACCTCATGTATAATATAGGGACGTACTGATTAGGTTGTACGTTCTCGAATTACACCAGAGAAAACGAGGAGAGACAAAATGTATCGCAAGTTCATCGTAGGAATAATTACCGCAGTGTTGCTGTTTCACACGGCTGTTTCTTTTTCGCAGCCGCCGCGGCAGCGGGAGCGGCAGA
>WRCR01000532.1 GCA_009783865.1 Planctomycetaceae bacterium
CATCAACTGAATCCGGCGATACAGCAGCATCTCGATTTATGCGATGTTGTTTCGTTCTGGAGTTGGACGGCAAAAGAGTTGGAAAAACTGCCGGAAAATTTCGCAAAGTATCAGGAAATTGCTCCGAAAAAACGTACCTTGCTGGGAATCTATATGTGGGACTTCGGACAAGGCAAACCGCTGCCGATGGACTTAATGAAGATGCAGTGCGAAACGGGTTTGAAATGGCTCAAAGACGGTACGATTGAAGGAATGATATTCTTGGCATCGAACATCTGCGACTTGGACATTGAGGCGGTCAAATGGTCGAAACGCTGGATAGCGGAACACGGGAATGAGACGTGTTAAATGGACAAAAATGGAACTTGACATGCCCCATCGACAACGGATAGTTTGCGTGAGGCGGGATATGATTGTCGGTATAGCAGCGTTGTATTATTATATTGATTAAACTTTATCTTTTACGAAAACTCATGCCTCGTATCATGTGGTATTTCTTCGTTTTCTTTCTTTACCTTCTTGCGGCATTGACCGGCTGTTCGAACATTGTTTCGGTGGAAACGGAATGTAATCCGGCTGGGCAAATGCAAGAGCGGACAATTGTCCAAGATAAAAGGGCAAAGATTATGGACTATCTTAATCGTGAAATTTTGATACGCGATGCCTTTGCCGGACAAAGTATAACTTTAATCGAGGAAAATGGAGATTATTTTGTTCTTCGGAAATTTTTTGGCTCTGGAGTTCCTGTAGTTCGCTCTATAAAATATAAAACGGTGTTTTACAGCGATTGGCAAATCAGATTTCCAGAAACTACAGATGCTTCACATTCCGAATTTGTAGAAAATTTCATATTGGCTGTGAATGATAAAGGGCTAATCCTATTTTTTAATGGATTGCAAGTTGTTATAGAAGAGTAATTTTAAGACAATAATATGCAGTAACCAACTTGAAAATGTCCGTTTGAGTTGGGGCACAATGTCAAATGGATTTTTTGTTTCCACTTACAGTATAATCGACCGATTGCGGCTCTTGAAGCTGGAGTACCGGCTAAATAATCCGATAGTATATGCATCCGGCTTTTATTAACGTTCCCGATTTGCTATAATTTTTACCATTCACTCGTATATTCGATTTTCAGATGAACCCTAACAATTCTAAAACTATGAGAAATTTGCTAATCTTCATCGCCGCATTTTTGTTTTGCGTGCAACTCGCTGCCCAAGATAATAATACAGATAATATTGCTCTCGGAAAAAAATACACTATGTCTCCGCCGCCGTCTTATCGGCTCTGCACCGACCCGGAAGATGCCGTTCAACTAACAGACGGCAAGACAACAAAAGATTATTTTTGGACGCAAAAAGGAACCGTCGGCTGGCAGAATGTTCCATACGCTCTTGTCCAAATTGACCTCGAAAAAATCGAACCTATCGGCAGAATCGAAATGACCACTGCGGCAGGTGTCGCCGGTGTTACTTGGCCCACCGCCGTGTTCGTTCAAACCAGCGATGACGGCAAGACCTTTCGCAACGCCGGTGATTTGATGTCGCTAGACTTCAAAGCCAACGGACCGCTGCCGGAAGGATACGCAATTCGCTGTTTGGCAACAGACGAAATCCGCTCACGAGGACGATTCGTGCGGTTTATCATGATGTCGAGCGGACCCTTTATTTTTACGGACGAGATTCGAATCTTCCGCGGCGATGATTCCCTGCTTGCACTTGCCCCTACCGATAAAAAACTCGGTGAAGTTGTTTCTGCGACTCCCAAAGAATTTATAGAAACCAAACGCTTCAGCATTGCAATCCAGCGGCGGTACACTACTGATATTGCAGAACTGCGGCAAGTTCTTGCCGATGCAAAAATCGCCGGGGAAACCCACAAGAACCTTGCCGAAAGAATTCAATCGCTCGAAAAAGAAATCAACAATGCGATTACTTCGCAAGCACCGCCTTTCGCTCAAATTTCGGAGGGCTTCAAAACGATTTTTCCGCTAGGCACGCTGCATCAGGAGATTTTTAATATCCACGCCGCAATATGGAAAGCCGCCGGTCTGAGTGTCCATGCCGTTCCCGTTTCGCCGTGGGATAAAACGACTCTGCTGGAAATTCCATCGAAAGAATTTCTCAATTCGCAGCAAATGATTGAGGTTCATGCTATGAACGGTGAATACCGAGCGGCAGCGTTCAATCTTTACAATGCAACGGACAAGCCGATTTCTGTTTCAATTAAAATTGACGGTATTCCTGCAACGGAATTCGCCGTTCATGATGTACCTTGGACTGATACCACGCAGTTTGAACCGGTGCTTGCCGCTCTTCCGTTTGCCGCTCAAAAGAACGATGTCTTTTCCGTCTCCGTTTTGCCCGGTCTGGTGAAACAGGTTTATCTGACATTTCGTCCGATGAATCTTCCGCCGAAACTTTACGAATCAAACATCGTTCTTGATTTTGCCGGAGGAATATCGAAACGGATACCCTTAAAACTAACCGTTTGGAATATGAAGTTTCCCGAAAAGACATCGCTGCTTGTCGGC